>CAYNUJ010000429.1:0-1504 GCA_964400095.1 uncultured Melioribacteraceae bacterium | reverse complement strand
GATTTAATTTTCAGTTCGAAAGGAAGGAATACTCAAAGCGGCGAAGAATCTTATATAGCTTTATTTAAAAATAATGGTTTTACAAAAATTGGTCCGTCGGAAGGAGTTTATTTGCAAAACCCAAGTTTTATTTCCTCGATATTTTCAACTCCCATTGACAAGGACGGGAACACCTGGATAGCATTCAGGGGGATCAACTCTTCCTCGGGTAATACTATTTTCAATAAAAAGAATACCGCCGGAGTTTTAATGTACGACGGGAATAATTTTCATCAATTCCCCGGACTGGAGGATTTGAACAGATCCTTCAATATTCCTCTGTTGGTTTATTACAGTAGAAATTTGGATAAATTATTTTTAACTGCTTTTTCTTTGAATCCGACACTTTTCAATAGTAAGAATAAGGGTATTCTGGAATTGAAAAACGGCAGATGGGTCGTTTCCGATTTTTTTAAAAAAGTGAAATTTGTAACCAAACTTAATTCTAATAAGAAAATCTATGATTTTAAATATGGGGCGGCATTTTTTGCGAACGCTAATCGCGTTTTCCCCGAATTATTAGTCCTCACTTCAACTACAAACAGTCAAACTCAAAGTTCGAAATATTTAAACCAGTTTTATACTTACCTGAACGGGAACTGGAAAAAATACGATTCTTTTAACGGTGTTCCTGTAAAAGATTTGAATGAAGGTCATATACTTCAAACCAATAAAGGCTTCGGCATTTACTATTCAAATAAATCGAAAATGCTTACTTCGGAAGACGAAGTATTATCGGTGAATGCCGGGATACCGATAATGCTGACGGATAGGAACGGGATAGTATGGATATCCTATTCTTATTCCGAACTGCCGGCTTACGCAAACTTAAATGACGTCGGGTTGAACATTTGGGACGGCGGCAATCTGCACTCTTTCACGGTAAAAGAGGGATTAAAGAGTAACACAACTTTTGAAGTTTTCCAGGACTCAAAGTATCGGATCTGGATACCTACGGATAAGGGAATAACAAAAGCCCGTGAAATAAAAAATAGCGACGGGAATTGGATATTTAAATTTGAAAACATTCCAAACGATTCAAGACGCGATTATAATGTTACGAACGCTTTTGAGACGTCGAGCGGAGAAATATATGCATGGCAAAATTATATAAGACCTGCATACGACGGAATGACAAAGTCCGATTTTTTTCTCGGTAAATACGACGGGCAGAATTTTGTTGAAATTAAATCGCCATTCAGCGAAAAAGACAAAAAGAAGAAGTTCCAGCTTGTTAGTCTTAGAGAAAGCGCTGACGGCAGAATGATAATTGAAGGATTGTTCGCCGGAAATGTTAAAGATTTAAGTTCGGTTCATACGAAAATACTTGTTTTAGATAATAATAAATGGTCAATCGCACCGGAAAGCTGGAATATTCCGAATGAGCAATTGCATTATGTTGGAACTTTGAAAAACGGGATGTACTATTTAACCGTCGGAGGATTCTACAATTTTAACGGAAAAG
>CAYNUJ010000428.1:0-1522 GCA_964400095.1 uncultured Melioribacteraceae bacterium | reverse complement strand
CTCGAATATTGTTAACTCGAACGTAAAATAAATTAACGCACCGGAACAGTTGTCACAAAAATGTCAAAAAATTGTAAAAAGTATTTTCCGTAGGAATGAGTGAAAGAAAAATTATATACGACTCAAAAATAACTCAGGAGTAATTAAATACATTTCACCTTGTTTAAATAGTATCAGTTCATAGCTTATTTTCCATATATTACCGGATAAATTTATACCCTGCGCCGTGCACTGTTAAAAAATGCACCGGTTCGGATGGAATATCTTCTATTTTTTTTCTTAGTTGAAGAATGTAATTATCTACCGTACGTGTAGTTGGATTTGAATCATATCCCCAAACATCATCCAGCAACCGGTAGCGGGTCAATACATCGCCTTCATGCCGGATGAAATATTTCAGAAGGTTGAATTCAGTAGTCGATAGTTCAACTTTGCGACGGCTTTTCCTGACCTCCATTTTTGTAAAATTCACATAAACATCAGCAAATGAAAATTCATCGGTTTCTTGGTTAAACTCTCCGGGGCGGCGCAGCAGAGCTTTAATACGCGCTTTCAGTTCGCGGATGCTGTATGGCTTTGTCATATAATCGTCCGCGCCAATCTCCAGCCCTATAACCTTGTCGATCTCATCCTTTCTGCACGTGAGCATAATAATCGGAGTTGATATTTTATTCAATCTTAAATCGCGGCAAATTTCTATTCCGTTTTTCGAGGGCAGATTTACATCCAGAATAATTATATCCGCCGTCCGGTTCATTGCGGATTGGAATCCGGTTTCACCGTCTCTTTCGCCGAACGCTTCATAATTATCTTCTTCCAAAGCTGTTTTTATTCCCATATATTGAGCGGCGTCGTCTTCTATTATTAATATTTTTTTCATATTTCCACCTGTTATTTGGAGATAGTTAATCAAAGACAGCCGTAAAGACAGAGCCTTCGCCTTTAACGCTATTGACTTTTATTTGAGCGTTATTCAATTTACAACATTCTAAAACCAACGCTAAACCTAAACCGTTACCTTCGAACTTCTTTGAATAACCCGAATCTTCCTGTGTAAAGGGTTCGAATAATTTCGGGAGAAATGATTCCGAAATGCCGATACCCGTATCGCTAACGGACACGCATATTTTTCCGTCGATATTTTTGAATAGACTAATTTCCACTCCTCCCCGCTCCGTAAATTTTACCGCGTTATCAATAAGGTGACTTAACATTTGCAAAATAGTGTATCGATCGCCGGTGATTACCGCGCCGCAATAGTTATTGATAAAATTAACATTTATCTCTTTTGTATCGGCGGAATTTTTAAATTGCGGCAAAAGTTCTTGAATCAAGTTCTCAAAATTAATTTCTTCTATTTTTTGGGTGTATGTTCCCTGTTTGAGTTCTGAGATTAGGATAATCGAGTCAACGGTCCGGATTAATCGCCGGGATTCCTGGTCAACAATTTCAAGGGAATCAATTTGCTCTTCCGAAAGTTTATCCTCAAGTTCTTCTTTAAGAAGATATAAATTACCGAGAA
>CAYNUJ010000427.1:0-1523 GCA_964400095.1 uncultured Melioribacteraceae bacterium | reverse complement strand
AAAAATAATTAAATAGTAAATTCTTTTCATTTTCACATCCCAGGGTTTTCCAAATCAAATAAATAAGTTTTTTATTTAAGTAAAAGCATTTTTCTTGTTTGAGTCATCTTATTAAATCCGTTATTGATTTTTAATCTGTAGATATAAACTCCACTTGCCAAACCGGAAGCGTCGAAATTTACTTCGTAATTTCCCGGCGCCTGCTTTTCGTTTACAAGCGTTATAACCTCCTCGCCAAGGATGTTGTAGATTATTAATTGAACCAATGACGAATGACCATTGACCGATGACGGTATGGCATACATAATAGTTGTCGTAGGATTAAACGGATTCGGATAGTTCTGATAGAGCAAAAACCTTTGCGGTGCAATCTTGCCGTCGTCTATTGCCGATAAAATACCTCCGCTGTACGTTTTATAAATAACAGCGCTGTCTAAATTTTTACCACCGACAATCCAGCCGATTTCATCATTGATAAAAGTAACATTGTAAAAATCAAAGCGGCTTCCTTCGGAATTATTCATCCATGTCAAACCGCCGTCCGTGGTCGATAATATTTTCCCCGCATTCCCTACTGCAATTCCATGGTTTCTATTTGTGAAAAATATACTGTTAAGAGCGCTCTGAACGCCGCTGTTTTGCGCGTTCCAGTTTTTTCCCCCGTCTGTAGTGGCAAGAATTGCTCCGTTGTATCCCGCCGTCCACCCGTAAGAAGTATCGGTAAAAAACACGGTAAACAGCGTTCCTTTGTTGATTTTATTTTTAATCCACGACTCGCCGCCGTCGGTTGTTCGGTAAATATCGCCCCAAATTCCGGTAACAAATCCGTTATTTTCAGACGGGAAATAAACCGAACTGAAAGCAATGGAAGTCGTACTGCTATCTTGTTTTAATTTCAATTCCCAGGTTTCCCCGCCGTCGGTTGTTTTGAAAAGAGACGCATTATATGGATAATAATCTTGACCTAAAGCCCAGCCGAAATCTTTATTGAAAAAAAATGCCCCGCCTACATAGAATCCTGTTGTTTGCGGCGAGTCCCAAGTTTCTCCGCCGTCGAATGAACGATACAAATATTTGTCATCGGCAATATATACCGTATCTTTTTCTAAATAAGCTATTCTCTGCGTACTGAACCGATTTCTAATATATCTTATTTTATATTTGTTTTCCCACGTAATTCCCCCGTCGTTCGATTTGTACATCCCGTCGCTGCCGAAGACCCACCCGTTGAGAGAATCGGAAAATTTCACGTCATACAATGGCATATTATAGAATCCTTTGGTAAAATCGAATGGAATTCTCGACCATCCCGATTGTGAAAAAACCGCTTGAGCCATCGATAGCTCTAATATAAGAATAATTAACAGCGTAAAATTCTTTTTCATATAAATCCTCGCATTGTCTTTAATAATAAAAACTTTCAATTGTCAAATACTATTTCAAAAGAACCATTTTTCTTGTTTGCGTCATTGTATTAAATCCGTCATTGATTTTCAATCTGTAGATATAAACTCCGCTTGCCA
>CAYNUJ010000426.1:0-1525 GCA_964400095.1 uncultured Melioribacteraceae bacterium | reverse complement strand
CTCGAATATTGTTAACTCGAACGTAAAATAAATTAACGCACCGGAACAGTTGTCATAAAAATGTCAAAAAATTGTAAAAAGTGTTTTACCGCAGGAATGAGTGAAGGATAAATTATATACGACTCAAAAATCACTCAGGAGTAATTGAATAAATTTTAACTTGTTTAAATAGTATGAGTCCATAGCTTACTTTACACATTAGTTACCGGATAAATTTATACCCTGCGCCGTGCACCGTTAAAAAATGCACCGGTTCGGATGGAATATCTTCTATTTTTTTTCGCAGTTGGAGAATGTAATTATCCACCGTGCGTGTAGTAGGCTCCGAATCGTATCCCCAAACATCATCCAGAAGTTGATAACGGGTTAATACTTCACCTTCATGCAGGATAAAATATTTCAGAACATTGAATTCCGTGGTTGATAATTCTATTTGGCGACGGCTTTTCGTAACCTCCATTTTTGTAAAATTCACATAAACCTCAGCAAAAGAAAATTCAACTGTTTCTTGATTAAACTCCCTGGGGCGGCGCAGCAGAGCTTTAATACGCGCTTTCAGTTCGCGGATGCTGTATGGCTTTGTCATATAATCGTCCGCGCCAATCTCCAGCCCTATAACCTTGTCGATCTCATCCTTTCTGCACGTGAGCATAATAATCGGAGTTGATATTTTATTCAATCTTAAATCGCGGCAAATTTCTATTCCGTTTTTCGAGGGCAGATTTACATCCAGAATAATTATATCCGCCGTCCGGTTCATTGCGGATTGGAATCCGGTTTCACCGTCTCTTTCGCCGAACGCTTCATAATTATCTTCTTCCAAAGCTGTTTTTATTCCCATAAATTGAGCTGCGTCGTCTTCTATAATTAATATTTTTTTCATATTTCCACCTGTTATTTGAAGATAGTTAATCAAAGACAGCCGTAAAGATTGAGCCTTCGCCTTTAACGCTATTAACTTTTATTTGAGCTTTATTCAATTTACAACATTCTAAAACCAACGCTAATCCTAAACCGTTACCCTCGAACTTCTTTGTATAACCCGAATCTTCTTGTGTAAAGGGTTCGAATAATTTCGGGATAAATGATTCCGAAATGCCCATACCCGTATCGCTAACGGACACGCATATTTTTCCGTCGATATTTTTGAATAGACTAATTTCCACTCCTCCCCGCTCAGTAAATTTTACCGCATTATCAATAAGGTGACTTAACATTTGCAAAATAGTATATCGATCGCCGGTGATTACCGCGCCGTAATTGTTATTGATAAAATGAATATTTATCTCTTTTGTATCGGCTGAAATTTTAAATTGCGGTAAAAGTTCTTTAAGCAAGTTCTCAAAATTAATTTCTTCTAATTTTGGGGTGTATGTTCCCTGTTTGAGTTCGGAGATCAGGATAAGCGAGTCAACAGTCCGGATTAACCGCCGGGATTCCTGATCAACAATTTCAAGGGAATCAATTTGTTCTTCCGAAAGTTTATCCTCAAGTTCTTCTTTAAGAAGATATAAATTACCGAGAA
>CAYNUJ010000425.1:0-1535 GCA_964400095.1 uncultured Melioribacteraceae bacterium | reverse complement strand
TGGGGCTAACTTACGAAAGAAACGTACTGCGGGATATTTACGAAGGCGTGTCGGAATTAGTGGATAATACGCGCGAACGAATGACGGAATCTGTGCTGTTTGAAATGAATTACGGTCTAACAAGTAGCATAACTATCACAACTCTTTTTACTTTTGTAAATCAGTCGCGTTTTATCCGTCCTTTAACGGGCAACCGGAACCATACGATAAGCAGGGGAATTGGCGACGCGGTCGCATTAATAAAGTATAATATAATCAATTTAGATATGCTGAGTCAGATGCAGCTTTCGCTGGGCGCCGGAATCAAAGCTCCGCTCGGTAAATCCGACGTTATGTCTAACGGTTTGCTGCTTCCGGCGGATATGCAGCCGGGGAGCGGTTCTTGGGACTTAATGTTGTGGGGATATTTTGCGCAAAATAATATCGCGCAGCTTCCTATTAATATTTATCTGAATGTTTCTTATAAAATAAATTCCACAAATGAACGGTTCGGTCGAGGAAGCGGCGGATATTCATTCGGCAATGAATTTATTACAAATATAGGATTGGGTTACAGAACTGATACGATTATCGATTATTCATTTCTATTTCGTTTCAGGAATACGATTCCCGATAAATTTAATCTTTCGGAAATACCTAACACGGGAGGAGATTGGCTTTATATCGTTCCCGGCATCAATCTTAAGTTGGGCAATGCTTTAACAACCCGTTTGAGCGGACAAATTCCCGTATTCAGAAATTTAACCGGAACTCAGCTTACAACTTCCTATACAGCTTCGGTTTCTTTTTACTATTCCTTCCGTATTTTTAACGATATTTTGAATTTTTAGAGAGGATGAGATGAGAAAATTATTATTTATAATTAGCGCAATGTTATTAAGCGTTTCGTGCCAGCAGGTGAACGACACACAGGCGCCGTCTGCCGGAGGAAACTGGCTGATTCCCGTTAGCGAAGTGTTTGACGGAGGTCCGGGACAGGACGGCATTCCCGCGCTTACAAATCCCAACGAATCTACCGTAAACGCGGCGGAGTTTATGCTCGACGACGATTTAATTATCGGCGTAAAATTTGGCGGCGAAGTTAGAGGATATCCTCATAAAATATTAGATTGGCACGAAATAATAAATGATCAGATCGGCGTCAATAAATATGCGGTTACTTATTGTCCGTTAACCGGTTCGGCTCTCGGCTGGTCGAGAATATTGAAAGGAAAAGAAACGACATTCGGAGTTAGCGGACTGTTATACAACACAAATCTAATTCCTTACGATAGATTAACCGGAAGCCGCTGGTCGCAGATGCTGAATAAATGCGTAAACGGCGATTTAAGCGGATCGGTTCCCGAAAATATACAGTTAATTGAAACTAATTGGAAAACGTTCGGACAAATGTTCCCCGACGCTAAAGTTGTAAATACCGGAACCGGATACAACCGCAGTTACAGCGTATATCCGTACGGAGACTATAAAGTAAATAATTCAAAATTGCTCTTCCCAATAAACCCAACTGATAATCGGCTGCCCTGGAAGACTAG
>CAYNUJ010000424.1:0-1537 GCA_964400095.1 uncultured Melioribacteraceae bacterium | reverse complement strand
AGTTATTTTATTCCGAATGTTAAAACCACCGGAATTTCGTGTAAAACAAATTTACCGCCCAACACCGCGTTCCGCGGATTCGGCGGACCGCAGGGTAAGTTCGTTTTAGAAGCGGCAATTTGGAAAGCAGCGCAAAAATTGGGCGTTCCCGCTTATAAAATTCAGAGGACGAATTTAATCAAAGAGAACGAGTTCTTTTATTACGGACAAAAAGCCAAACGGGCAAATGCGCTTAAATGCTGGTCGGAAACCGAAGAGCGATTCCGCCTTGAGGAGAAAATTAAAGCGGTAAAAAATTTTAACGCGTCGAATAAAATTCACAAACGCGGCATTGCGCTTATGCCGATCTGTTTCGGCATCTCTTTCACAAGCAGTTTTCTCAATCAGGCGAGCGCGCTGGTTCATATTTATACCGACGGCTCGGTTGGAATTTCAACAGCCGCAGTGGAAATGGGACAGGGTATAAACGAAAAAATTAGAACCGTTGCGGCTAAAACCTTTTCGATTGATATAGAGAGAATTAAGATTGAATCCACTAACACTTCGCGCGTTGCGAATACTTCGCCCACGGCGGCGAGCAGCGCGGCGGACTTAAACGGAAACGCGGTATTGATTGCCTGCGGACAATTAAAAGGACGGCTGATTGAGTTTATTCGCTCGGATAAAAAATTGACGGATAGCGACAAAATCGAAATTAGAAACGAAAAAGTATTTGTAAACGAAGAGGATGTTGCTTTAGAGTGGAGCGAACTTATTTGGAACGCATACTTCAACAGAGTGCGCCTTTCCCAGCAGGCGTATTACGCAACGCCGAAAATATTCTTCGACAGGAATAAAAACCAGGGCAGACCTTTCGCTTATCACGTTTACGGAACGGCTATTACAACCGCTACCGTTGACTGTCTGCGGGGAACTTACGTAATAGATTCGGTTGATGTTGTGCACGATTTCGGCAAAAGTCTTCATCCTATTGTGGACAAAGGGCAAGCCGAAGGCGCCATTGTTCAAGGCATTGGCTGGCTGACTATAGAAGAATTGGTTCAGAACAGTGAAGGGAAATTGCTTTCGAATACATTGTCAACTTACAAAATTCCCGACGTTTATTCAGCGCCAAAAGAAATAAACATTCACTTTTTGGAAGATACCGAGAATCCTTTCGGACCATTCAATTCCAAAGCTATCGGCGAACCGCCGTTTATGTATGGAATAGGAGCTTATTTTGCGATACTCAACGCAATTAAAGAATTCAACAATACAGAGTTCCGGATTAGAGCGCCGTTGACGCATGAAAAAACATTGCTGAATTTATACAAAGAGAAAAAACGGATTCCGGCGGCGGATTAAAATTAGTACCCACGGCAGGAATCGAACCTGCGACCTGCGGTTTAGGAAACCGTTGCTCTATCCCCTGAGCTACGTGGGCAAATTTGAACTGCAAAAATAATAAATAAATTTATACTATTCGCCGGTAAAGGGAATTAACAGCGATTCAGGGAAAAATAAAACAATCAGTTAAGAAAACCTCAAAATTGGTTTG
>CAYNUJ010000423.1:0-1554 GCA_964400095.1 uncultured Melioribacteraceae bacterium | reverse complement strand
AAATATATATAAGTCGCTTTGATCGGCGGCGTTAAAATTATTAATAAATATATATCCGACCAAAAAGGAAGATATTATCGCGGCGGCGATTGTCCGCTGTTTTATTCTGTCAAATATTGAAAGCAGTTGATAAAAACCGAACATCACAAAAATAGAAAGGTTGATATAGGCTAACAGAAAATAAGAATCAATATCGTTTATATCGTAATTGATAGAATAAATTATTGTAAACAGAAAATTAATAATCAGAAAAGTAAAAAGGGGTTTGTTCTTCTTCAATAGAAAAAATATTCCCAGCAGCGCGAGGAGAATTCCGAAATATGTAAATTCGTTTCCTATATTCGAGATAAAATACGCCAGTTGTTTTTTTGCCGCGTCAACCGAGGCGAAGAGCCAAACTTGATACTGCTTGCCTGTAAAATGCCGCCAAAAGTTTTCAAAATTAATAACATTGCCCCAATTTAAAGTTGGTTTGAATGCCGCTCTGAAAGGAAGATAAGAATAGAAGAAGATAAGAAGCGGAAAAAACAGCGCGAGCATTTTGCCGATTTTAGCAAATGCCGTTTTAGAGAAACCTTCGGTTCTAAAAAATATGTAAGCGATGCCGGGTAAAAGCAAAAGCGTCGTCATATGGTTGGCAAATCCCACAGCCAGCAATATGGCGATAACAAGCCAGTTGATACGTTGTTTGTTAACAAATTTTTTATATGAACTTAATGTCGCCCATAAGATGATAGAAAAGATAAATAACTGAAACGAATAGACTTCCACCGAAGCGCCCTGCTGCCAATAGGTTCTGCTGAAAGCGAGTGAAAAAGCCGCGGCGGAAATAAAAATAATTTGCAGCGTTTTATTCCGAAGTATCTCAACTTTTTTATCTGCGCCGGCAATCTCAATTATTATTACCGCTGTTTTTATCAATATGAAAATTCCGGATGCGGTCCAGATTGCCGCGAGCAGATTCAGCGACGTTATTTTACTTAACGGCAGCGGCAGCAAAGAGAACAAATGCCCCAATATAGTGAATAGAGGATAACCGGTCGGATGCGCCACGCCGAGCGTAATTTGAACTGCGGCTAATTCGCCGGAATCAATTTGAACTACCGACGGCGCCATGGTAATTATATATACGCAAAAAACGGCTGACGTGACAAAATACGGATAATATTTTTCGATTATTTTTATCATTTTAAAAACAAATTGTTAAAAAAATCACCGTTAAATTTAATCATTTCATTCAAAGTTTGAACTTTTACTTCCTCTTCGATAAAAGCGGAAAGTTGCTCCGCTTCTTCGGCGGATTCTTTATTCAGCCTCGGTTTTTTTCTGTTAAAGTTTATATTTATTGCGGAAATAATTTCTTTGAAATAGGAATAACTCCGGCTTAATTTATCTATTTCAGCCGATAGCGCGCGATATTTTTCTTTCACATAATTTATTTTAGCCGGAGTATTTTTACCAAGCGCGTTCTTAAATAATTCGGCGTCTTTTATAATCAAGTAAAATAGAATAAAATCTATTGTCATTAATCCGCCGTGGTCGGTTTTTATATCG
>CAYNUJ010000422.1:0-1563 GCA_964400095.1 uncultured Melioribacteraceae bacterium | reverse complement strand
GACGGAATAGAATGGCTGAGCGAACCGCAAAAGGAGATTTATTTAATAAAACCGTGAACAAAAAAATAGAACGGCTGCGGCATAACTTTAATTCGTTTGTGAGAATGACAACTTCGCGTGCCCAAATTTAAAGTGCAATAATTTTCCCCCTTGGTTTTTACTTAAAATGCCTCTAAATTAATAGCGCAAACGTTAAAAAAATAAATGGATATTCCGAGATAAATAATATGAGAATAATACTTTTATTATTTACGATAATTATCAGCCTGCAGTTAACAGGCTGCGGTACAACCGAACCGCCTCCCCAAAAAGAAAAACCTCCTGGCTACCAGGAAGATATCCCCTGGGCAAGTTTAGCGGATTCTCCGTGGCCGATTAGTTATCACGATCCTCAGAGTACCGGAAGATCCAAAAGCGGAGGACCTATTCTCGGTGATAATCTTTGGGAATTCGGCAATGGCAATCAATTTTTTGCAGGAATTACAGTGGGACCGGATTCAACAATATACACAATTGCCGACGATACAAACGGTGTATTCTTATTCGCGATTACGCCGAAAGGGAAATTAATATTCAAGAATTTGCTTCTTAATAGTTATCTAAAACATAGGACTGCCGCAATAATTAGAAAGGATGGCTCAATTCTTTGTTATGATGGGGTTTCCACATTATTTGCCTTTAATTCCGACGGTTCTTTAAGGTGGAAATATGAATCCGGTTTTTTCACTAGAGATAAGTCATTTAATATAGACAAAAACGGGTATATATACTTTATGGCAGAACCAAACAAACTTGTGGCTATAACATCCTCGGGTGAACTTTCATGGGAATTTGAGGACGAACGAATCAGCGGTTTCTTCAGCAAGAAAATCTCCTTTTCGCCTGATGGAAAAACTATATATATTCCTGGAAATAATGTCGCTGTTGCAGCTCTTGATATGGAAATAAAGCGGATAAAGTGGGCTTTTAACGGTTTGCTTGCAAGCGCATCAATATTAGTAGATTCAGAAGGAAATATATATTTCGAGAAACTAAAGGAGCCTGATTATTTAAAATCAAATTTTATTTCTGTTAAACCGAACGGAGAATTGAGATGGGAATACAAAAATTCAATTGAACCTCCGGCAGATTCTTCTCCTACAATTGATAAAAACGGGAATATATATTTTGGCGTTGATACACTCTATTCGGTCAATTATGACGGAAAATTAAGATGGAAAATTGGATTAGACGGTCGTTGCGACGCCCCGATAGTTAGTGATAATTTAGGAAATATTTATGTGATAACAACTTCTATTGATCCCGACTTTACGCTGATTTATAAAATATCAGAGCGCGGAAGTGTAATATGGACTCATCAATATAATAGTATGTTTGAAACTGTTGGATCTCCGGCGATTGGATTTGATAATATTATGCTTATTCCAATAGCAAACGGGAAAATTTTATGTATTCGTTAAGTAGAAATGTTTAAAGTGCAAAAATTTCCCCCTTGTTTTTTACTTCAATATATTTTGCAAGTTTTGGAATAATGGAATAATGGAATAATGGAATAATGGAATA
>CAYNUJ010000421.1:0-1570 GCA_964400095.1 uncultured Melioribacteraceae bacterium | reverse complement strand
TATCCCACTTGGAATAATAGCAAATTAACATGGAAAAATCAAACAATTAATTTTACTCGTTGATCAATCGGCTGAAGAGACAGTGTGAAAACTCTTAAAACCCGTTAAAATGGGTTATAAATATTGTGTTTTTAGCTCAAAAACCAACGGTTAAAACCGTTGGTTAATAATATTTTTTAATTTTCAAACAACCTCTTTATCGAACGGGATAGGGAAGTGCTTACTATTTTCTCAGTCCCTCTCCCTCAAATTTGAGCTTTGAATCTTTCTCTTTAGTTTGACCGAACCGCCAGTTAATTCCGAAATAAAAAACCGGCTCTTTTCTGTAGATACTTGTTGTTTGCAGCAATTCCGGGGTATCAATATTCCACCGGGATTTGTAGGTGTGAAAAGCATCCGATATTGTGAAAATTAAATCAACTCGTTTATTGAAAAGCTGCTGTTTTATTCCGGCATTCATATAAAATCTCGCTTCCCGATTGCCCTGCGGGGTTATACTAGAAGAATAATAGAAAAAATTCAGTTGCAACAATGTTGAATTTGTGATGTTTATAAATGAATTTAATTTTGTAATTGCCGATATGATATCTTTCTTGCTGACGTATCCGAGATTAGAAGCATCAATTTGATTGTAAAATAAATTTCCGCTTAAGTCCAACCCCAACCATTCGGCAGCTTGACCGGATACAATAAGTTCAAGTCCGCCTGATTCTTGACTGGAAAGATTCTCAATTGTGTAAAGTATAACATCCTTTCCTATAGGTTTACTTATCGGCGTAAAGGCGTCGTATTTATAATGGTAATAAAGAGACGGTGTAAAAGTGAGTGATTCCAAAGAAAGTTGATAAGTTAATTCCAGCGAGTGAATTTGTTCCGGTTTTAAGTCCGGATTGCCTGCTTCTGCATTGCGAGGATCAGAAAATTCGGGAAACGGATTAAGCTCGTCTGCATCGGGTCGGTTTATTCGTTTGCTGTAGCTGATTTTTATATTTTGGTTATCTGTAATTGCGTATGCAAGATGCAGAGTAGGATACATCTTGAAATAATCGTTATTAATAATCGAATCAGCCGGGGCAACAAGATGTGATTTCAGCAGAGCCATTTCACCGCGCAACCCTACTTGAAAACTGAAATTTCCAATGTTCTGTTTATAAATTCCATAAAATGCGTGAATAGACTGATTTAACAAAAATCTATTTGAATTTATATTTTTCGAATATCTGATATCATCATAATATAATTCCGATATATAACCTGCGTCAAATTCTTTTTCATCTTCAATCGGTAAAACATACTCTGATTTAATTTCCGTCTGATATCCGCTTTTTTGAGTTAAAATATTCTCGATATTATTTTGAACGGCGGGAAAAGAATAGTTTTCCCTAAATGTCAGTTCTTCCTGCTCGTCATAAGCAGTGTAAGTGGCTTCGAGCGTAAGAGTATGGTTACCTTCCTCGTCGAAACTGTGCTCATAAACGGCGCTCGCCTCGCCTTCGCTTTCATATTCGTTGTTTGTGCTTTGGGAATTAAAACTGCTTATCGCTTGATTTTGTGCATCAATCAAAGTTAT
>CAYNUJ010000420.1:0-1598 GCA_964400095.1 uncultured Melioribacteraceae bacterium | reverse complement strand
AGCAATTTAGCGCGAACAAGTAAACTCCCAAATTATGAAAATGCCACACCGAAACAGCGGTCGGTTTTGCTTGTCCCCGCTTCTTTTCGCGGGGAGGCGCTTGAATTAAGGCGCAAAGCGGCAGATTCTCGAGCAAAGCTGCAATTTTCAACACACACACATTCGATTAGTTGTAAGTTATATATTTCCATTTAAATTCACAATCAACATTCATTAAAAAATCGGAGGTATATAATGTACTCAGCAATAATCAATAATAGTTTTATCAATGCCAAGACCGGTACGAATGAAATTACAAGCGATACACGGAGCGCTGCCTGTCCGCCTTAGAATCTTTTGTTCTAAGGCGGGCTTTACGGCTTAGCTCATCCTTAGATCCCGATGCTTTTTATCGGGGACACCGGATTATACCTCCCCGACTCTTTTCGTCGGGGCTCGGCATCAATCCTTTATAACGTTATGTGTGTTTAATGCAACTAAATCTTTATTTTATCAGTTCGTAATTTCTTACTAAAATTTATGCGGATAAATGTAACATCTCTTCAAGTTTTCTAATCATATCTATTGTTAATCTTTTCTTTTTATTCAATACTTCCGAAACTCTACTCTTACCGCCTATTACTCCGACTAAATCCTTTTGCTTCATATTCATTTCTTCCATTCTGATTTTGATTGCTTCAATTGGGTCAGGCGCTTCAATGGGGAAATACTGATTTTCATAGTTCTCAATTAGCAATGATAATATTTCAGCCTCATCCCCTTCCTTTGATTTTGGCGAGGAATCAAAGATTTTTTCAAGTCTTTTTAAAGCTTTTTCGTAATCTTTTTCTGTTCTAATTGGTTTGATGTTCATAGCATTTACCTTTAAACTGTTTCAGCATTTATTTTATCATATTCTGCGTGAGTTCCTACAAATCTAATAAAAGCCCATTGTCTTTCGTAATTAAATTTGACAATTAACCGATATGAATTTCCTTTAATATTGAAGCCTACTCTATTATCACGCAAAATACTAGCGCTTGCAAATGTTTCTTTTACTTCATTTGGGTTCTTCCAATTAGAAAACTTTGCTGTTTCATACCAAGTTTTCAAATACTGTTCGCAATCCGAATGCTTTTCCCAATATTCTCGTAAAGTTTTTTTTGCAATAATTCGATTCATAGAAAAAATCATTTCTTCAAAATATAATAAAAAGTTCTTTAAATGAGAACTATTGTCAGAGAAAATATTTGAATTATTTAATGAAACACGCTAAGCACATAACGGCGTCGCTTTTCACCCGCCCCACCGTCGCTGTGCAAGCGGTTGTTATGCCAAAACTCACACATTTACAAACCTTTAGTAAACCAGAGCTACTGCTCTCATCAAGCCACTACCTCCCCTTCAACTTTCAATGGAAAGCCGAAAAAACAACTTTCTGTTCGACAGCAATCGCTTGAATGGGGCATGGTTGGCATCTATATCCTTACTTCCATTATCGCGAATCGAACTTCGTTATGAATTGTGGTCTTCACGCATTTGAATCATGCTTCCAGTTACGGGGTTCTTTTCGGTTGCTTATCTAACTTCTTTTTTACCTTTTGTTCCTGTTTCCTTTT
>CAYNUJ010000419.1:0-1608 GCA_964400095.1 uncultured Melioribacteraceae bacterium | reverse complement strand
CGAGCCCATATTGCCTACGATTACTTTTCCGGTATGAATTCCTATTCTGTCGCGCATTTGCGGAAAACCTTGAATCTTCCACTCCTTGTTCAATTCCAATAATTTTTTATGCATTAATATCGCTGAAGTGACCGCTTTATCGGCATTGTCGTTGTAGTAAATAGGCGCTCCGAATTCCGCCATTATACCGTCGCCCAAATATTTATCTATCGTCCCATTGTTTTGAATAATTATCTCCGTCATTTCGGTTAAGTATGTATTAATTAATTTTACTAATTTTTCGGGAAGGAGTTTTTCCGAAATTGAGGTAAAACCCTCTAAATCGGAAAACAGGATAGTTAATTCTCTTTCCGCTCCGCCAATTTTTAATTCCGAAGGATTTTCCATTAAATTATCCACAACACTCTCCGGCACATACCGGGAAAAAGCGTTCTTCAAAAAATTTTCCTGCGTTGAAGTAATATTTTGCATATTGCTCAGTATAACAATAAACATCACGGCATTTGCCAGCAGCAATGTTGAAATTGGCATTAATTCCTGATTTACTATATCCACGAAAGCAAAAATAATTAAAATGAGATTTGATAAAACGTAGGCTGTGTAGAATGGAGAATTTTTGCGGAACAGACCTGAAAATAATTGCAATAAGAATATGAACACTAGGATAAGCAGAATAGAAGAATTATCTATTTTTTTAATAAAGTAATTATTTAGAAGTGCATTAAGAAAAGCTGCATGGATTGTAACAAGCGGAACGCTTTTCTCGATGTTAATATCGCCCAAATCTGAAATCCCCGTTGAAATATCCGCGATTAGAATAAAATTACTCTCAAAATAATTGGTCAAATCGTTGTAATACTTTGGATTTTCATAATATTTCAAAAAGTTTTGCGATTCCAGCATTTGGAAGCTGCTTTTCCATTTACCCGCGAAAGGAAGAAAAGAATATCCGCTTTGGTCGATTGGTATTTCAACAGACTGTTCCAAATAAGAATCATCTAACGCCGGAATAATTACCTTTTCTCCCCAAATAATTGTGATACTATCAATAGGAACTTCATTGTAATCAAGGAATGCTGAAAGTGTAATTGTAGGTATAAGCAACGAATCCAAACGTACGAAAAGCGGTAATTTTCTGTATTTACCATCGGGATCTGCTTCGCAATTAATATGTCCGCTTCCTTTTGCATTTTCTAAAAACGATTTCATTTGAGCGACTGTCCATTTAGCCACAGGAGGGTTCCCCGCCCCAATTTCCACCGGGCGTCCTGCGAATTTTTTTATTATTGAGGCAAACTTTTCGCCTAATGGAGATACGAACCCCAATGAATCCGTTGCCGATAAATATTTGAAGCTATTCGGAAGATAAGCCGCGTCTAGAACTTTTATCGATTCAGCGAAAAGTGAATCGTCATTATGGAAACTTGGATATGAAAATATTAAATCAAATATTACAGCTTCGGGCGATAAATCCGATAGGGCTTCATTTATCTTTGTAAGGAATTTTCTATCTAAAATATTTCTTTTGAAATCGAGATAAGTATTATTCGTAATATTTAAATATTTAATTCTATCTGATATTTGCGGACCAAAGCCGTTTTCTTCCGA
>CAYNUJ010000418.1:0-1622 GCA_964400095.1 uncultured Melioribacteraceae bacterium | reverse complement strand
GGCGTTGCAGAAACTTCCTGCGAGAACTTACTTTCATATCCGGCGGTATTTACTGTCGTTATACGATAAAAATATTTCAAACTGTTGGTAACGCTTTTATCTGTATAGCTGTTAACAGTCGCTTGAACGCTCCCAATAAAATCGCGCGCCGGTGAATTACCGCCTTTATATATATTATATTTTTGAATATCGTTTTCGGAATTTGGGATCCAAGTAAGAGTAATTGACTCGAAATCAGGATCTGCCGTTAAACCGGCTGGAGCGGAAGGCGCTTTACTGCTGTCAAATAAAATTGTAACGTCTTGCGAACTATAATTCCCGACCAATAAATCAACTACGCCGTCGGAGTTAAAATCGCCGCTTGTTACAAAATCCGGATTTGTACCAACCGGGTAATCTGTCTTCGTAGAAAACGAACTGTTTTTGTCGTTTAATAAAACCGATACCGTATTGCTCAGATAATTGGTGCTTGCTATATCGGCGTATCCGTCGCCGTTTGCATCAAGCGGAAACACACAATTAGGGAAACTACCGACAGAATAATTTTTCCGGTTCTGAAAATTCCCCAAACCATCGTTCCACAAAACAGAAACGCTTCCTTTTTGAATATTTGCAATTAATAAATCTAAATCGCCGTCATTATCTAAATCAGCCGTCTGAGTGAAATATGGATTCGACTCTGTAGCAAATGATTTAACCGGTTCAAAAACGCTCCCGCCTTTATTTATGAATACATTTACATTATTAGAGGAATAATTCGTTATCAGAATATCATTCATTCCGTCGCCGTTGAAGTCTGAGGATACAACATTGTATGGGTTTGAACCCGAAGTCAGACTGGTTTTCTTTTTAAACCCCGCTTGACCGTCATTTATATAAACATCCGTTAGACTATTACCGGGAAGAGTAACAACAATATCTAAAAATCCGTCTCCGTTCATATCATTTACAGCAAGTCCCCTAGGATGCGCGCCGAGAGCAACATCTTTGCGTAAAAAATTCACTCCCGATTGATTCATAAAGATTGTAACAGAGTTGCCGGAGTAGTTTGAAATTATGAGATCCGTGAATCCGTCATTGTTTAAATCGCCGATATCGAGAAATTCCGCCGTTCCGCCAAGAGCAAAGCTGAATGATTGAGTAAACGAATTATTGTTGTTTTTGTAAATCAGCGCTTTTTGATTTGAATAGTCGATAATTGCAAAATCAACGAATCCGTCAACATTGTAATCAAAAGGTTTTACAGATTTCACTTTTCCGCCAACGCTAAAAGTCGATTTACTCGTAAAATTCCCGTATGACGGTAAAGATTTAATCCTAAATTCAAAACTAAAAGATTTTTCTACAGTCGAATCAGCTAATAATTTAAGAGAGTCTTTCAGAACGGCAGTAATTAAATCCCCCGGAAGGAACTCGTTTACAGGTATAAAAACTAATTTCTTCGCGCTTTCTTTATACGTTAATTCTCCGCTAATTAATCCGGAATATTTACTGAATATTTGCACATAATCGGATAAATTCGTAAACGGAATAATTTTCTCCCTAAGTTGAAATGATATTTCAGGATAAAAATCAACATCAACGCTGTTTGCAGAAGGAGAAACAGAAACGACGAACGGTTG
>CAYNUJ010000417.1:0-1626 GCA_964400095.1 uncultured Melioribacteraceae bacterium | reverse complement strand
CAGGATTACGATAAAATTCAGGAAGACGACAGATTAAGCATTGTCGGTTTGCGCGGCTTGGCTCCCGGCGTTCAGGTTAAACTAATTATCAAACATTCCGACGGTTCAACCGACGAAGCAATGCTGAACCATACATTAAACGAAAACCAAATTGAATGGTTCAAAGCAGGAAGCGCTCTTAATTTGATTGCCAGCAAACAAAGCAATTAACGCATTTTATCCAACGGGATTGGGCTTTGTCTAATCCCGTTTTTTATTTTAAAATAGTTTGTGCATTGAGAATTTTTGCAGCTATATCTAAAAGAAGCTTCAAAAAATATTTCACTTGACTTTAATAACGCCAACCGTTATTATAATTTTTATGATTAAAAGTTTTTCAGATAAACACACGAAAAGTTTATTTAATCGTCAAAAGGTGAGAAAATATCCTCCATCTATCCTAAAAGTTGCATATAGAAAATTGCTTTTAATTGACGCGGTTGAAAAAATTGAAGATTTAAAAATACCGCCTGGTAATCGGTTGGAAAAGTTATCAGGCAATTTAGCTGGGAAATTTAGTATTAGAATAAATAATCAGTGGAGAATTGTTTTCGCATGGAAAGAGAACAATGCTTATGAAGTTAAAATTATTGATTACCATAAGGAATAGATATTATGAGTAGAAAAATCGACCCGATTCATCCAGGTGAAATATTACTCGAAGAATTCTTAAACCCAATGGGAATATCTCAATATCGTTTGGCAAAAGATATTAGTGTTCCCCCAAGAAGGATAAATGAAATAGTTTTAGGCAAAAGGTCAATTACAGCAGACACAGCTTTAAGGCTGTCAGAATTTTTTGGTCTTTCAGAAAACTTTTGGTTAAACCTTCAACAAAAGTATAATCTTGAAATTGAAAAGGATAAACTAAAAGGACGACTAAAGAGGGAAGTTAAAAAATATCATTTTGTTAGTTGACAGCCGTTTGACCAAATAATTAATTTTGTCCAACGGGATTGGGCTTTTGTTCAATCCCGTTATTTACCTTAAAAAGGAGAACCGCTTTGGATGCATTAAAAGAGATCATTAAACATGTCGAAAAACTTAAGGAAACAGACAACCCGCTTTGGGGAAGCATGAACGCCCGGCAAATGGTTGAGCATTTAATAGAAGCGGTTCAGCTTAGCAATGGCAATTTGAAAGTTGACAATATTATTTTTGACGAAAGAAAATTACCCACATTAAAAAGATTCTTAATGAGCGATAGACCTTTGCCGAGGAATTTTAATAATCCGATTGTGAAAATTATTCCCGGGAAATATAAATACCCCGATTTCAACTCATCGACCGCCGAGCTATTAAATGAGGTAAAAGCGTTTGAAAAATATTTTAACGAAAATCCCGGCGCGGTATTATTGAATCCCTCGTTTGGTCCGCTCAATAGAGAAGAATGGATACAATTTCATAGAAAACACTTCACGCATCATTATACTCAGTTCAACCTTATTTTAGAACGCTGACGACGTTAGAACACTGATAACACAGATATAACAGATTTACACGGATGGAAAAATTAAAAATGAAGAATGAAAAATGAAGAATGAGTTCGGTTTGAAAGTTCTGGTTTTAGGGATGGTTGGATGAATG
>CAYNUJ010000416.1:0-1626 GCA_964400095.1 uncultured Melioribacteraceae bacterium | reverse complement strand
CAAGAAAAACTTGTTATTCATTTAACCTCCAAAGTTTACTCCCAACGATAAAATAAGGCGGATGAATGCCTGTAATACCTTCGATTGCTCCTTCCGAAACTGTGGCAATTGTGTGGAAACCGCTCCAAATACTGCCGCTCAATAAACTTATCGTTTGATTGTGATAATAATAATTGCCAAAAGCTAAATTATCCGACGCGAGTCCGGTTATCCAAGAGTCCGCCGGAAATTGGTTCAAAACAGTTGGGCTGGAGGGATTGGATAAATTTACGATTTTGTAATCCAGACGAATATTATTTCCGCCGTATCCGTTTTGGGGCGTTAATATTACAAGCTGTTTGTAGAAAAAACCGTTTTGATACTCCCACTCAAGACCGTTATAAACCAATCTCGGCTCTGCGGGGTTTGAAATATCAAAAATAGTCGGAAGAGTGTCATTGTTTCCGAGTAAAATCATATAATTTCCGATAATGCTTAATTTTCTTACAAAATAATTTTCAATTCTTGATATCTCTTTAACATTTCCGTTTGATGAATAATTGAAAATCCTGATCGGTCCGGGCTTCCATTGATCGACGAGAATTATAATCGAATCTTTTAGAGCGAAAGGTCCGAGATAACCCGGGATTGCAAGGTGATTTATCAATTGAGGAGAAACCGGATTTTGAATAGAAAAAGCGAAAACGCCGGATTCGTGAGTTGTAAACCAAAGAATGTTGTTTAACAATTTAATTTCCTTTATCGCAACAACCGAATCGCCCAGGTTTTGACTAAAGCTCTCCGCAACCGATTCGTCGTTGTAAGAGTAAACTCGGTAATTCCCTTGATAGTCCAGCGTGATTATTTCGTTTGTTCCGAATCTGACGGTCTTCCCCAATACCGCTCCAATAGGGTCGATTCTTTTCTCGGTTCGGTTTAGAGTAAACGTTACCGGCGAAATATTCGGAACGATTATCGGAAGATAGTTGGTTTTGTAAATAACGGCTCTTTTATTTCGAGCTGAACCGGGAAGCGCAGCAATGCCTGAAGCGTTGGTTTTAACGCGAAAGAAATCCCAGTCTATTCCTCCTTCAACAGTCGCTCCTTCCACTGGGTTTCCATCCTGTGAAATTATTGTAACTTCAAGCGGTTCTTTATTCTTAATCGGATTTCCGTCTTCGCAAGCGAAAAGTCCAACTAAAATAAATGTTGTAATAATAATTTTTTTCATAATTACAACGTGGTTATAAATTTTCATTCAAATTATTTATCGAAACAGATTTCATTATGATGTAATTTTCCTCATCCTTTAATTTAACTTAATTATTATTCGTAATAATGTCAATCCATTAATTTATCCATTTAAAAAATCCAATTATTAGATAAGAACTTAATAATTATTCAGATATTTTTAGTATATACTCTTATATTACAAAACTTAAAACAAAACAGTACTCTAATGATAGACTTAAATAAAAAGCCGATGGGAATTGATTGGAGAATTAAAAAAATGGAAATATTGATTCTTAAAAACACCGAATTGGCATTGATTTGAAAAAGCTTTTTGATAATAATATCTATTTGATTGAAAATAATATATTTTCGAATTATGAATAAAAAATTAACTTCGATATTCCTTGTGCTCAC
>CAYNUJ010000415.1:0-1630 GCA_964400095.1 uncultured Melioribacteraceae bacterium | reverse complement strand
GAGATAGAAGCTCAAAACTTTAAAAGAACAAATCCTTTGATTATGAATATTTAACTCAATATTCTATTCTTAAGGAATTATCATTCATGTACAATTGCATGGCTGTTTAACTGAAATGAACTCACTTTCTATGATACAGCCATGCATTTGCGCACTCCTATTTTCCTTCAGATTAACGACTAATATTAATTTATTTTTAGGCTAAACTCTTAGCATTCCTTTCCGATGATGAATATACTGATTTTTTAAACTTATATATATATCCAAACATTTTTCGGAGACAAGATGATTAATTTACAAAACAAACTTAAAGACCTAAAAATAAAGAAAAAATTTTTCGTCTTATTGACATTGACCGCCGCAAGTTTAGCTTCAGTGGCAATTTTTTCTTACTTTGCATCGAATGCAAAAAATCAAAAGGATATCGCCAGGAAATTAACAGTCGATATGCTCCAAGCGCGCAGATCAGAAAAAGATTTTATCGTTAGAAAGGATATGAAATACGCCGATAAAGTCACCCAAAACTATAATCAATTTATCAGTGATCTGGAACATTTGTCTGATAACGATTATAAGTTACAATTACGAGAAGTAATAGACGATTACTATAGTAATTTCAAAAAACTTACAGATAATGTAATAAGCAGAGGTTTAAACGAGGAATCCGGTGCCGAAGGAGAACTTAGAAACAGCGTCCACACAATTGAAAGAATTCTTGATTCGGTTCATAAGTCGGAAATGCTTGCTTATATGCTGCAGGCTCGTAGAAGCGAAAAGGATTTTTTCCTTCGTCACAAGTCAAAATATCCGACTAAGGTACATGCTGCAATTTCAAAATTGATTGCCGCGGCTGACGCATCCGGAATTTCAAGCGATAGCAAATCACAAATTCGCATCTTGGGCAATAATTACCTGAAGGATTTCGATAACGTGGTTGCCCTCTATTCCGAATATACTGCTCACCTCGAAAACTTAAGAAACGCAGTTCATAAAATTGAACCGATAATTGATGAAGTTGTAAATAGCACAACAAAATCCGCAAGCACATATAACATTATCTTTTTTATTATGTTTATCATTGCTTCAATAATTATACTTTACGCTTCACAATTGATTTCAAAATCTATTGAAACGCCAATACTAATGCTAAAAGATACAGTTGAGGAATTTGCTCGAGGGAATTATGCCGCGAGAACCGAATACGAATCGGAAGATGAATTCGGAGATTTATCCAAAGCATTTAATAATATGGCAGTGCAAATCACCGATGCTCAGGCAGCGGTTGAAGCCGAAAAACTTAAAGTGGAAGAGAAGCAGAAAAAAGAGGAAGAGCAAAAACAATATCTCGAAAGAAATATTAATAATCTGCTGGAAGAAATGGAAAAATTCGAAAACGGCGACTTAACCGCTTCTGTAAAACCGGAACGGGATGATGACGATTTAGGCAGATTATTCTACGGATTCAACAAAACCGTTGGCAAAATAAAAGAAATAATAATTAAAGTTACAGACGCAGTTCAAGCAACCGCAAGCGCGAGCAGTGAAATTTCCGCCAGTGCTGAAGAACTTGCAGCCGGAGCGCAGCAGCAGAGCAGCCAAGCAAGCGAAATTGCCAGCGCGGTTGAAGAAA
>CAYNUJ010000414.1:0-1630 GCA_964400095.1 uncultured Melioribacteraceae bacterium | reverse complement strand
TTTTCAAAAACATCTTTGCGTGGAATTTCCACGACAGACTTTTTTACAATTTACTCCCGAATTCAATTTCTTAAGGAACGACTAATTAATCGTCAGCTAAGTTTGAGGGAAAAATTCATTTATTTAGGGAATTGCCTATAAATATCTTTTCTACTTACATTCTCATTTGTTTTTACTTTATCCATTGCAACTCCTAACGCAAAATCCTCATACTGGTCTTCGCTGATGGATAATACATTTCCGCCTAATTCTTTGGCAAGAGAAGATATAAGTCGTTTGTTTTTGTCACTCAATTTAATAATTATGGCTCCCATAAAATAACCTCTCGAATAAATTAATTCTAAATTATCGATTAGTTTAAAAATATGAAAAAATATATTGATAAAAAATTGGAAATATAGCTTAATCATAGAGATAGAACTTCTTTGAAATTCTTCTAAACTTTTCTATATCTTTATCGAAAAATGTTTTTAAGTCGTCATATTTGAATCTCTTTGAAATCAGCTTTCGCACATTATCCGAACCGGCGACTTTATCGAACATTTTCAATCTGTTTTTGTCGGAAAGTTTGAAAATATTTTTATCGGGGTACAATTTATTGTGAGCCTCCAAAAAGTAGAATTGTATTTCAGTTGGTTTGATTTTCTTTTTATCCGTTATATAAATATGAACTCCGTTTACAACTTCGCCTTTATAGACTGCATAATACGGCTTGTAAGTTATCGGTCTGAATTCAACTCCAGGCAAATTGTATCCGTTCATCAAATCCGCGAGATTCTTCGCGTCGATCCACGGAGCGGCAAATGTTTCGAACGGTATTGTATAACCGACTCCAATGGAAATTACATTCAATTCGCCGACTATACCGGAAATCGCGTAATAAAAAGAAGTCTCGGCGTGAGGTATATGCGGCGAAGTAGGGACCCAGGGAAGTCCGGTATCCTCGAAAGTCATATCCCGCCGCCAGCCATCCATTGTAATAATTTTCAGTTTACATTTTTTATTTTTGTACGCCAAAACTTCTTTATTTAAATATTGCGCAAGCTCGCCCGCGGTTAGTCCGTAGATATATGGAATTTTGAACTGACCGACGAAAGAAATGAAACCGTCTTCAACAATATTCCCTTCAATTAAATTTCCGCCGAGAGGATTAGGACGATCGAGAACGATAAATTCAATCGAATTTTCAGCCGCCGCTTCCATTGCCAATCCCATTGTACTGATATAAGTGTATGACCTGCATCCGATATCTTGTATATCGTAAACTAACAGATCGACATTCTGCAGCATTTTATCCGAAGGTTTTCTGTTTTTTCCGTAAAGAGAATATACCGGCAGTTTCGTATAAGGATCGATATAACTGCCGATAGTTTCTCCGGCGGTATGACTTCCTCTTACCCCGTGTTCCGGAGCAAATAATGCGGTTAAATTTACTCCCTTTGCTTTGAACAGAATGTCAACTGTCGATTGCAAGCGATTATCCACACCGGTCGGATTAGTAATCAGTCCGACGCGTTTGTTCTTTAGAATTTCAAAATTCATTTCCTTCAATTTTTCCAATCCGGTTTTTACTAACGGCTGAGATTGAACGGAGACGGCTATCAGCAGTAAAAGCGGAAGGATAATTTTT
>CAYNUJ010000413.1:0-1645 GCA_964400095.1 uncultured Melioribacteraceae bacterium | reverse complement strand
TCAGAATGACAATTTAACAGTTATTCAAAGGTTTCTTATAATCTAAAGTTTGTTATTTATAAGGGCGAACTGCATTTTTTAGCTAAATTATGCGCCGATAACTTATAATATACAACCGAAAACAAATTTATTTGATTCTCCTTTTTTATATTTGCAGTTGAATATATTTTTTAAAGGGAATATTATGATACGATTTCTAACCGCAGGGGAATCTCACGGAAAAGCGTTAACTCAAATAGTCGAAGGATTTCCTTCCAACATTCCAATTACGGAAGAATATGTGAACGCGCATCTATCCCGCAGGCAAATGGGCTACGGACGCGGCGGCAGGATGAAAATTGAAACCGACACCGCCGAGTTCCTATCCGGAGTAAGATTCAGTAAAACTCTCGGCTCGCCTATCGGTATGATAATACGCAATAGCGATTGGGAAAACTGGACGGATGTGATGAGCGTTCAAAAACATAATAAAGAAATTGAAAAAATCACCGTGCCGCGTCCGGGACATGCGGATTTGGTGGGAGTGTCGAAATATAATTTTAGCGATATCCGAAATTCAATTGAACGCTCAAGTGCGAGAGAGACTGCATCCCGCGTTGCGGTTGGAAGTATTGCTAGGAGATTTTTAGAAGAATTCGGAATTACAGTCGGCAGTTTTGTCGAAAGTATCGGGGGAGTTTATCCAAAAAATAATTTTATCGATAAATTATTTGAAAATAAATTGAGCAAAAATTCGAATGCCTGGACGATTTCCAAAAAAGCCGACAGAAGCAGCGTGCGGGTTCTTGAAAAAGAGCATGAAGAAAAAATAATTAGAAAGATACAACTCGCTAAGAAAAACGGCGATACTCTCGGCGGCACTTTTGTTACCGTCGCTACCGGTATTCCAATGGGTTTGGGCAGTTTCGTTCACTACGATACAAAAATCAATTCCGATATCTCTCACGCTATTATGTCCATTAACGCCGTTAAAGCGGTTGAGATTGGAACCGGATTTAAAAGCGCCGGACAATTCGGTTCAATTTCTCACGACGAAATTACAATGAAATCGGGAGAGATTTCTCGCAAGTCCAACAGAGCCGGCGGAATAGAAGGAGGAATTACTACCGGTCTGCCGGTAATTGTCCGCGCCG
Source organism: uncultured Melioribacteraceae bacterium (assembly GCA_964400095.1). Taxonomy (GTDB): domain Bacteria; phylum Bacteroidota; class Ignavibacteria; order Ignavibacteriales; family Melioribacteraceae; genus CAYNUJ01. Next base: position 512 of record CAYNUJ010000413.1, on the reverse strand, counting down.
GAATGAAGCCGATTGCGACTTTAATGTCGCCGATTGAAACCGTAGATTTACACGGAATGAAAAAAATTAAAGCCCGCCGCGAGCGGAGCGATTTTGTCGCCGTACCTGCGTGCGCTGTAATTTCCGAATCTATGCTTGCTTGGGTAATTGCAAAATATATGCTTCTTAAGTTCGGCGGAGATTCTTTGGAAGAAACGAAGATTAATTACAATAATTATTTAAGCGAGCTGCCAAAAAGGCTGCGCGAGAATTTTAGTTAATTAAAATGAAATGCCTTTTAAGAAACCGACCTATACCAATCCCAAAAAATAAAGGCTATAACTAGAAATAAAATTATTATTGTTATTAAAAGTATCATCCGCCGCCTGATAAATAATGGATTAATGAAGCAATAATAATGCCATCTATATTTCTTCCATTTTGCTTTGTTTTTAAAGGGGTGCATTGCAAAACTATAAACTTACTTTATAGCTACTATAAAGAGAGTTTATATCTAAGTTTATTCGCGGCTT
>CAYNUJ010000412.1:0-1645 GCA_964400095.1 uncultured Melioribacteraceae bacterium | reverse complement strand
GTATGTTTGTATGGCTGTATGATTGATTGAAAGGCAAAAAATATTTCTTCTTAAATGCAATCATACAGCCTTAGCGCGGCATAGCCGACGGCAAAAAATTCGAAAGTAAAAAATATTCGATACAAAATGTTGTTGGGTAGAGGGAGATATTGTTGTCATTGTCTGCGTCTTTCATTTATAATTTTTAATTCTTAATTTTTAATTATTACTTGTCCCTCTCCGCATAAATCCGTTTGATCCGTGTTCGCTCGCCTCTGCCGGGTAAATCCGCGGTCTATATTCCTCCGCGTCTTTGCGGCTTAGCGGTGAAAAGGGAATCCTTAGCAAAACAGATTTCTCCTCCCCAGATAAAAATCGTCGGGATCGTCGAAATGACAGCTTAAGTTTAGACATTCCGAACCGAGCGAGAGCAAGTGTGAGGAATCTTGAGAACATCCGAAGCGGAGAAATGGGAACAAAAAATAAAATAAAGATATCACAAATATTTTTCACTTTTTTTACTTATTTTTGGTAATTATTTTTGATAAAATTTTGAAGAATATTTAACTTAGCAAACTTAATATTATTAAACAAGGAGAGAAATGGCTAGCAACGAAGGTAAAATAGTTCAGGTCATTGGTCCGGTTGTGGACATCGATTTTGAAAACGGTCAATTGCCGGAGATCTATAATGCAATTAAAATTCCCCGTACAAATGTTGAAGGCGAAGAAGAGGAATTAATCGTAGAAGTTCAACAGCACTTAGGCGAAAATAGAGTTAGAACGGTTGCAATGGATTCTACAGACGGATTAGTAAGAGGAATGAGCGTATACGATACGGACGGACCGATCGCGATTCCGGTCGGACCGAAAACACTCGGGCGCTTAATTAATGTAATCGGTCAAGGTATTGATAATCTCGGAGAAATAGAATCCGAAAAAACTTACCCAATTCACCGCCACCCTCCGGAATTCAAGAATTTAACCACCGGAAAAGAAATGTTCGAAACCGGAATTAAAGTTATCGATCTTTTGGAACCGTATTCCAAAGGCGGAAAGACCGGATTATTCGGCGGCGCGGGAGTAGGCAAGACCGTTATTATTATGGAACTTATCCATAATATCGCCAAGCAGCACGGCGGTTATTCCGTATTTGCCGGCGTGGGCGAAAGAACCCGCGAAGGCAACGATCTTTGGCTCGAAATGAAAGAATCCGGCGTTCTTGATAAAACGGCTTTGGTATTCGGACAGATGAACGAACCTCCCGGAGCGAGACTTCGCGTTGGATTAACAGGTTTAACGATTGCCGAATATTTCCGCGAAGAGGAACATAGAGACGTACTTCTGTTTATTGATAATATATTCCGTTTCACGCAGGCAGGCTCGGAAGTTTCCGCGCTGCTCGGACGTATGCCGTCGGCTGTGGGTTATCAGCCTAACTTGGCGTCGGAAATGGGCGAACTTCAGGAACGAATAACTTCAACCGAAAACGGCTCAATTACCTCCGTTCAGGCTATTTACGTTCCGGCGGACGATTTAACCGATCCCGCTCCGGCTACAACATTCTCTCACTTGGATGCGACAACTGTGCTTTCGCGTCAGATTGCCGAGCTTGGAATTTATCCCGCGGTTGATCCGCTCGATTCAACTTCGCGTATTCTTGAACC
>CAYNUJ010000411.1:0-1650 GCA_964400095.1 uncultured Melioribacteraceae bacterium | reverse complement strand
ACAGTTAATGCCTGACGGAAATATTGCGGCGGTTTCCACAATAATCGCATCCGATGGAAAGAAAAAAATATTTTTATTAAAACTCAATTCCAAATTAGATACGATTTGGACAAAAACATTCGATAATTATCCATCTTCGGATGAAAACGAAGGACTTAGAGTATTTAATCTGAGCAACGGAGATTATTTAATATTTGGAACAAGCGTTCCAATTTATCTTAAACGAAAAATTGTCGTGATCAGAATTAATGCCGCCGGAGAGATTCAATTCACGAAATTACTGGATATTACATCCATAGATGAAAATAGCGGTTATTATAAAATTGAAAGAATGAGCAGCGGTAATTTCGGTATTGCGGTAAAAAATAAATTAATAATTATTGATTCCGACGGGAACGAATTATTAAACAAGGATTTTTCAAAAATTATTGTCGATATCGCTCCCGCGTCGGATGGTAAATTATTGGCAGCGGTTGATAACGTTATCCATAAAATTGATAGTAACGGAAATACGATATCGGAAATCAGCTTAAAAAATAGTGATTTGCATTTCGGTTTAATTTACGAATTGTCTGATAAACATATTTTTACCGCATATAACGGTAAGATGTTTGAAATCGATTCATTGGGGAACGTTCTTTGGCAAAGCGCCATTATCGGAACTCCCTATTCGCTATCCTCATCGACCGATAAGGGTTTTATTCTCACCGGCTATCGAATCGTGCATACGGAAAACGAGAAATATTTCTGGCTGCTGAAAAGCGATTCATCGGGATTTTATAAATCCTTACAAATTCTTTATCCGTTTAATGGGATGCGGTTATATCCGAATCCATGCAAAACAATAAAATGGTTCAGCTCGGGAATTGATGAGTTGAGGATTTCATTTTCATCGAATGACGGAGTTGTTTGGCATGATATCAATAGTAATATCAGCGTCGGAAATGGAAAGAGTTCAATAGAATGGCACGCTCCTTATTTTAATGAAAACAAAGTATATATTAGAATTGCCGGCGTAGATGAACCGGCTTTTGCCGATTCAATTTACTTTTACATCGGAAACAATACCGCAAACATTTCCGGTTATAATTATATTGCCGCAAATCAAATAATGATGATAATATCCAATATCGGCGACGGTTCATACAACCCTTACAGTCAAAGCGGAGGTTTTCTATGGCCCGGAGGTTACTGCGCAAAGATTTCGGCGGTATATAATGACGGATTTGTTTACGGTGGGAAAGTAAACGACAGTATTAACGTAAACGGCAGCACTTACAGGCACGGCTGGCAGCCGGGAATTATTTTTAAAGACGGTTCCCCGGCAGATTTGAGTCATCCGTCTTCAGCGTTATGGAAAATTAAAAAAGATTGGGAATCTATTCCTCAGGGATTTGAACGGGATGAATATTCATATAATTATGAAAATTGGCCCGGAGAATTCGGCGCGCCTTATACCGACGTAAACGAAGACGGGAAATTTACAAAAGGAATTGACAAACCCAAATTTATAGGCGACGAGGTTCTCTATTTCACTTCCAACGATCTTGATTCCGAAAGGACGACTTTTGTTTACGGCTCTCCTCCGATCGGTTTGGAGTTTCATGTTACCGTTTGGGCTTACGATACGGATGACTTTCTTCAAGACGT
>CAYNUJ010000410.1:0-1669 GCA_964400095.1 uncultured Melioribacteraceae bacterium | reverse complement strand
ATATATATTTATTAATAATTTTAACGCCGCCGATCAAAGCGACTTATATATATTTGAAGATTACACAAAAGCGGCGATAGGTTCTCTGCCGGAGAATTCAATATTGTTCACATATCAATGGGATTATCTGGTTTCACCGTCTTACTATTTTCAGTATGTGGAAAATTTCCGGAACGATGTGGTTGTCATAGATAAAGAATTACTGAGACGCTCCTGGTATTATAAACAATTGAAACAGAATTTTCCAGGACTGTTAGAAAAGCTTAAACCCGAAACCTCGGGATTTCTGAAAGCTCTTCAGCCCTTTGAACGTAGCGAGAACTTCAACGCTAAATTATTAGAAAATTATTACCGTGCGATTATGTCAAAATTGATTTCCGAAAATATTGAACGGCATCCATATTTTATTGCTCCTGAATTGGTTGACAATGAAATGAGGCGGAATGAATTTATTCTTCCTCCCGGAATGACAATTGTCCCGCACTTATTCTTTTTCGAAGTGGTAAAGAGCAACGATTATGTGGAAGCGCCTCTTCCAAATTTTACTTTGCGGGATTCAAAGTTTGGTAATAAATATACGGCAATGATTAAAAATATTATTGTTCAAATGCTCGCGCGAAGGGCATTATATGAATTATCTTTTGATAAAATCGAGCGAGCGAAAATTTTTACGGCAAAAATACGCAGTGATTTTCCCGGATTTAGAATTCCGGTTAAACTAAGGAATTTATGAAATGGATTTGAGAATTAACGATAAAATATTGATAAAAGAAAATGAATTGAAATTTGAATTCATTCGTTCAGGCGGACCAGGCGGACAGAACGTAAATAAAGTATCCACCGCCGCTCAGCTTCGCTTTAATCTGAAATCCTCTTCGGCTTTTTCAAGTGAAATAAAAGAGAGATTACTTTTGAAGTTGAGAAATAAACTCAGCAAAGAGGGGGAAATAATAATAACCGCACAAAGGTATCGTTACCAGGAAAGAAACCGGACGGATGCATTGGAGAGGCTGCGTTCAATGATATTAAAAGCGTTGGAAACAAAACGGAAGCGAAAAGCTACAAAACCGACTAAATCTTCAAAGGAAGAACGCCTTAAATCCAAGAAAATTAGAAGCGAAGTTAAAAAAAAGAGAAGCGGAAAAATCAATTTCGATTAAACCCGAATTTGTTTATAACCGGCGCAATTAACAAATCCGGGATAATAATCAATCATGCTTCGACGTTAATTCACCGGATAATCCTTCATAACTGATAAGCTCTGCGTCGATGGAACCGATTATAATTTTGGTTTTAACTTTGACCGGTATTCTTAATTTATCGTCGGAAAGCCAGATGATAATATTGCCTTCGGTTTTGAACAATCCGCCTTCAACAATTAAAGGCTCCACAATAACACAATCGAATGTGCCCGCTTTTACCGTAATAGTTTCCTTTCCCCTGAAAACAACATCCAAAGGATAAACTTTATCCTTGTAAAAATTCTGCAAACGAATTTTTGCTCCGGGCTGCATTCCGGCATAATCGAAAGTACGCGCAAAGTAAAATGCGGAAACGATATCGTTTACATCCGGAGGAATATCGTATGAACCGTTGGAGGTTTTCGCTTTGCCTCTGCGCTGGTCGAAGAACGCCGAAAAATCTTTCTTGAATCCTCCTTCGCGTATAT
>CAYNUJ010000409.1:0-1675 GCA_964400095.1 uncultured Melioribacteraceae bacterium | reverse complement strand
TTCTCGGTCGCTTCGCTCTCTCGAAATGACATTTTTAGACTTTTTGGACAGCCCCCTAATATGACAAAAAGAGGTTTCGCAAAGGCTTCTATTACTGATTTCCTTAGCTAATATTATTGCCGCCAATTTTAAACTTGTACCGCTATTTAAATAATTGAATTTTTCCTTACGATTCCGGCGCCAACTTGTTTTTCCAAGATGCGCGATTTTACTATCTTTCTTATCGTTTTTAAACAAAATAAAGATATTATGCGAAAAGATTTGGCGATTGTCACACTAAGCGGAGGAATGGATAGCTGCGTTACCGCGGCGATTGCTTCGCAGGAATATGAATTAGCCTTGCTTCATATAAATTACGGACAAAGAACCGAAAAAAGAGAACTCAAAGCGTTCAACGATATTGCGGATCACTTTAATGTAAATAACAAATTAATTGTCGATATCAGCCATCTTGCCGCAATCGGCGGCTCTTCATTAACGGATAGGAATATGGAAATATCCGCCGCGGATCTCGACAGCAAAGAAATTCCGAGTTCGTATGTTCCTTTTCGGAACGCGAATATTTTAACCTCCGCCGTAAGCTGGGCGGAAGTGATCGGCGCAAAAGCTGTTTTCATCGGCGCCGTTTATGAAGATTCTTCCGGTTACCCCGACTGCCGCCCGGAATTCTTTGAAGCATTCGAGAAAGTAATTGAAAAAGGAACGAAACCCGATACAAAAATTAAAATTGAAACTCCGATTATTCACTTTGATAAATCGAAGATAATTCAATCCGGCGTCGAACTCGGCGCTCCGCTGCATCTTACGTGGTCGTGTTATCAAAATAACGACAAAGCCTGCGGAGTTTGCGATAGCTGCGCTCTCAGACTGAGAGCTTTCCAGAAAATTGGCATGGAAGACCCGATTGAATATTTAATTAGACCAAATTATTTAGATTAATGGAGAAGAAATGGAAGACAAAAGAAAAATATTAGAAGTATTCGAAAACCAATATCCGGATAGAGATTATCTGATAACTCACACTGCGCCGGAATTCACTTCTGTCTGCCCCAAAACCGGTCAGCCGGATTTTGCGACAATTGAATTAATGTACATCCCCGATAATTTATGCGTGGAATTGAAATCATATAAATTATATCTCAACTCATTCCGGAATGACGGCATCTTTTACGAAAGCGTTACAAATAAAATACTCGACGATCTCGTTGCCGTCTGCAAGCCGCGCTACATGCGCATTAACGCGGAGTTTAATATCCGGGGAGGAATCGGCAGTGAAATTGAAGTTGAGTATGAAAAAGAATAAATCGTTATCAATTGATTTAGTTAAAGCGGAGTAATAATGGCAAAGAAAAAAGCAATTAAAAGAAGCTGGGCTGAACCTTTTAAAATTAAGGTGGTTGAGCCTATTAAGATGACTACAAGAGAACACCGTGAACGGGCTGCAAAAAAAGCCGGCTACAATACTTTTCTGTTAAGGTCGGAAGACGTTTACATCGACTTGCTCACCGACAGCGGCACAAACGCAATGAGCGATTATCAATGGGCGGGAATGATGATAGGCGACGAAGCATACGCCGGAAGTAAAAACTTTTATTATCTATGGGATAATGTGAAAAAATATTACGGTATGCCCTATTTTGTACCTACTCATCAAGGTAGAGCCGCCGAACATATG
>CAYNUJ010000408.1:0-1680 GCA_964400095.1 uncultured Melioribacteraceae bacterium | reverse complement strand
TATCCGTAAATCCTCTGCCAACGAATTGAGAAATTACGACGCGAATACTATCAAAATTATAAAGGGAATACGACAGGAATTTTTGGTTGCTGACACACAGATAGTTCTCATTTTCGCTATTCTAACTTTCGCCGCAGTCGCGGGATTTCTTTTTAAAAAAATAAGAACCGAATATTTCATTGTGATAATTCTACTTCTAAGCGCGGCGGAGTTATTTACAACCTCCAACAAAGCTTATAAGCAGATGAATTTGAACGATCCGGATCAATTGGAATTGACCGAATTTAGGAACACTTCCATCACAAGCATTTTGAAAAAAGACAATACAAACTCGCGTGCAATTGTTGTAGGCAGAGGATTTACGGATAATCACTATGCTTATTATTATCCGCTGATAAGCGGTTACAGCGCAATAAAACTGCAGTTGATCCAGGATATTGTCGAGCACAATTTATACGCCGGCAATTCAAAAAGCGGAATTAATTGGAACGTAGTCAATATGCTTGGCGGAAAATATATAATCACTCAGCAGGCGCTGCCCGATTCCGGATTGCGTCCTATAGCGCAGGATAAAACCCGGAAAGATTTAATGTATCTGAATCCGAATGCATTTGCGAAAGGCTGGTTCGTAAAAGAATTACGTAAATTAAAAACAAGGGAAGACGTTGTGCTATTTATGAATACGGAGGAATTTCATCCGGCGGATATTGCGCTCACTGCGTCTCCCGAAGTTGAAAGCAACATGCGGTTTAGCGGAGTTGGGAATGTCGAGCTAACCGATTACGAGCCGAACCGCTTATCATTTAAAACTACTTCCAACGACAAGCAGTTTTTGGTTGTAGCGGAAACTTACTTTCCAAAAGGCTGGCATGCATATGTTGACGGCAATGAAACCGGTATAATTCAAATAAATCATATCATCCGGGGAATTGCAGTTCCGGCTGGAGAGCACTCAATTAAGTTCGAGTTCGAACCGTCTTCTTATTATACCAGCATTAGTTTGGTTTGGGTCGGGAATATGTTCACCCTGCTTTTAATCGGAGTGCCGTTCTTTTTTGAGTGGAAAAAGAAGAATGCAAAGGCTTGATAAAATCATTATGTTTTTCTATTTTTGAGTAAAATAATTACTCAAAATGTTAAAATCAATTATTACATCGGAAGTTAGAATAAAGCTTCTTTTGAAGTTTTTCTTGAATCCGGGCAATCAGGCGTATCTTCGTCAATTGTCCGGCGAGTTCGGCGAATCCACAAACGGAATACGGGTGGAGTTGAACCGCTTGGTTGAAGCTAATATTTTAAACACCGAAACCAGGGGACGCAATAAATTATACAAAGCGAACTCAAAACACCCGCTCTTCGAGGAAATCAGGAACATCGTGTTAAAATCCACGGGAATTGAAAAAGTAATCTCGAATATCATCAATAAACTCGGGGATGTGGAGGTAACTTTTATACGCGGAGATTACGCCGAGGGACGCGATACTGGATTGATTGAGCTTGTGGTTGTAGGAGATAAGGTAAATAAAGCGGAATTGGAACGAGTGAGGAGAAAAACCGAAAAATTAATCGAGAGAAAAATTTCTCTGCTACTATTAACTTCAAAAGAATTCTCCATCCTCAAAAATAAATTTATGAACGAACCGAATTTAATTTTAATGAAAGGTAAAAAATGAATTTCAA
>CAYNUJ010000407.1:0-1694 GCA_964400095.1 uncultured Melioribacteraceae bacterium | reverse complement strand
AGCCTGAATTCCGCTGTTTGAATATTCCAGTCCGGTGTACATTACCGGACAAGCGGATGTTGATTCGGCAATTTTCCTTGCAAGGTCGATAATTTTTTCTGCCGGAACGCCAGTAATATTTTCCGCAACATTGGGATTAAAATGCTGAACGTACTGTTTTAATTCGTCGAATCCGTGAGTCCATTCAGCGACAAACTTTTCGTCGTAAAGTTCCTCTTCAATTATGACATAAATCATGCTCAAGGCTAACGCTCCGTCGGCGCCGGAACGGATCGGGATCCACTCGGCGTTAGTTCTGTACGCCGTTTCGGTTTTCCTTGGGTCAATCACAATAATTTCCGCGCCTTTTCCAGCCGCCGCTTCCAATCTATGCATATCCAGCGGAGGAGAATCTGTGGCTGGGTTTGCGCCCCAGACTAAAATCAATTCGGCATTTTCCATATCCGTAAACATATTGACGAGCATTCGTCCCATTGTAACGTGGGGAGCTATCATCGCGAAGGAGACATAACACAAAGCCCCGACGCCCATAGTATTCGGAGAACCGAACGGAAATAGAACATTCGACGCCGATGAAACGGCAATTCCCCTGGGTTGAAAAATATCGCATAAAGACATTTCAAACGAACCTCTGCCGGTATAAATGGATACCGCCTCGGGACCGGATTCGCTCTTGATTGAATTTAGATTGTCAACTATAATTTCATACGCTTCGTTCCACGAAATTCGCTCGAAATCGAAATCGCCCTTTTCCCCTCTTCTTTTCATCGGGTATTTCAATCTGTGTTCGGAATAAATAATTTCGGGAGCGTGTTCGCCGCGGCGGCATATCATTCCCAATGGATGACCTTCGTCCTTTCTGATATCCGTCAACTTCCCGTCTATAATTTCAGCTTCTATCCAGCATCCAGCCGGACAAATTCCGCAAATCCCTTTTCTCCAGTTCCCCTTTTTCATATTTGCCCGAATATGCTATGAAAATAGAATATTAAATTTTCCCGGACCGGTAACGAGCAGAAGCAGCGAGAGCGACAGAAGAGATAAATCGTATGACCAATCTGTAAACGGTTTATCTGTGCTTGTTATTTTCCAAAGCGCTCCGATAAACATATGAACCGCGAACGCAGCGGCGACAAACGCTGTCATAAACCCGAGAATTATAGCCGCGCTGCCGATAGTTTCGAGAAGCGCAACCGGAGTTCCGAATAACCAGCCGGGCGAGAAACCCATCGAATCGAAATCCTTCGCGTTCTGCTTCAAGTCCTTTATTTTAAACCGACCGTAATAAAGAAATATTACACCGAAAATAATTCTTACAAAAAGCAGAATATAACCGCTAATATCAGCCAGCGGCGTAATGTTATTAAGTTGTGTGAGTTCCATAGCGCCTCCAAGGTGTTATTTATTAAGTTGTATAACTTTTCGGTATGATATGTGAATGGAAGTAATTTATTCATAAAGCAAATGCTATTTCTACTTACAATTTAATAAATTATAACTGAAATTGAAAAGTTTCTTATTATTAGAAACCTTTGAACGTGAATAACTGACAAATTGTCATTCTGATCCCGACGTTTTTTGTCGGGAGAAGAATCTTAATGATACTCAAAATTGAGATATTTCGGGGCTGTCCAAAAAATAATCTGTCATTTCGAACTCCGACGGAGTCGGGGTGAGAAATCTTTGATAACAGA
>CAYNUJ010000406.1:0-1702 GCA_964400095.1 uncultured Melioribacteraceae bacterium | reverse complement strand
GGCAAAACAAGCGCGCCTGTTCTATGCGCTCTCGGGAACTGGCTTTTCAATCCTTCCTCCGTGGCTATCGCCGTACCTAGCGTATAGCCGTCGTATTTAACAATTTTCTGTCCCCTTTCTAATTTCAGCGATTTAATCGTTCCGCCTTCAAGATAAGTCCTCAAATGCGCTATGTTTTCAAGCGAAACAACATTTTTTGTAACGTACTCGCTCAAATTCTGAGCGCTCTGAGTATGGAGATGCGCAAAATCCCGGCTGTCGATATTCCCGAATTTTGTGCCCACTCTATTGAACGGAGAAAGCGTTTCAGCGTGCCAGCCGGAGTTTACATAAAATATATCTTTCCCTTTTAGAATATATTTAAAATTATTAAGAACGCCTTCGTCAATACCGAACCATTCGGATATATGTCCCAAATATTTTTTTATCTCTTTCTGTTTAGCGAAAACAAAACTGCTTTTTCGTTTTATCGGAATATCTTTTTCTTTGGTTTCCGTGATATCTTTTTTAACTAACTTCGCCACAAAGAAGCCCTCGCTGTTAATATTCCAAGGAATAATTCTTCTCGCTTTGGATATTGCCGGGTTGAGCGATTCGCCGTTAAAAACCGTTTTCGCTGGTATGGAATTAACGGGAACGTCAATATCAACAATTTCGACGGGATATTTTTTCAGAATCGTATCGAGAACCAATTCGTTTTCCTCTAAAGTGAGCGTACAAGTGGAATAAACAATTTCTCCGCCGACTTTAGCCATTTTCACCGCTGCAATCAGCAGACGTAATTGAAGGTTGGCGATTTTCCGCATCTGATTGGCGCTCCACCAATTTGTAACTTCCTCCTTTTTCTGAAGAATTCCCATCGCGCTGCAGGGCGCGTCAACTAAAATTTTATCGAAATAATGATCGTAAATTTTGCTCAGTAATTCTCCTTTTGCGTTAAGAACGCCGGCGTTCACAGCGTTAACTTTATCCAAATTATGAACCAGACTCCTCAAACGCGGAACGCTTATTTCGTTTGCGTAAAGAGTTCCTTTGTTTAGCATCATTTCGGAAATTTCCGTCGTTTTGCTGCCCGGCGCTGCGCAGAGATCTAGCGTCGTATCGCCCGGTTCCGGATTCAGTATAAGCGGGGGAATCATTGACGAAAGGCTTTGAATGTAATACCGACCGATCATAAACTCGAAAGTTTTTCCGATGTTTTCAATGCCTTCGTCGATGCTGAAAGCGTTCGGCACATTTTTTACCGGAGTTAAGCGAATGCCGTATTCGGATAATCCAGAGGTTAATTTTTCATTGTCTCCGGACAATCTTGCGCGAATATAATACTGCGGTTTACTCTGAGCGTGCTTTTCATATTTTGCCAAAAATTCTTCGCCGAAATGCTCGACAAGATAAGACGATATGTTTTCGCCGAATAGACTCAATATCTTTTAAGGTTTAAACTGTTGAAAATATAATTGGATACTTTATTGAAGTTCTTTGACTCGGGAAATTTTTCGGCAAAATCATTCCGCATTTCGGAAATAATTTCGTCGAGGTATTTTTCATATTCCTTTACCGCCGATTTAATTTTTTCCGGTTTAAGAGGTATTGGAATGGTTTCGGGCTTTGTAAGCGTAGAGTAAATTAAAAATTTTGCTTCCGCGTAATGCTCGGCTTGGGCAACCATTTTTCCGTCGATATCAAAGATCTTCATATTGTC
>CAYNUJ010000405.1:0-1706 GCA_964400095.1 uncultured Melioribacteraceae bacterium | reverse complement strand
TCTGGCCTGTCCTTCTGCTGATGTCGCCGTCTAAAAAGCCGATTATTAAATTCCCAATCGGGAATAATAGAGTAATTTTTGATACGACTATTACAGAGGGAGGAACGTGGGAACTGTATGTAATGGGAGATACTAACAGCGTCGGTAAATATAAATGTGAAATCGGATTCGCGGAGAAAGAAGCGTTGGAAATTCCAAAGTCGCAGGACGAGTGCGCCGAGTTGAATTATTTCCTTTCGCACGCGGAAGCAAATTTCGTTTTTCTAAGAAATAAAAAAAATTTAAATCTTTTCGCTAACATTTCAGATATTAAATTTAATGAAAATAGAGTGAGTTTTTCTTTAGATTCCGGAGGAACAGCTTCCTTAGAATCGTTCAAGAGCAAAATATCAAAGTGTTTAGGCTCCGGCTGGCTGATAGATTCTGAGGTTAAAAGAACCGGCGCATTCGAAGTGAAATTTATTGAAAATACATTTAAGAACAGAAAATATTTAACCGGTTCAATAAATAAAAAACCGGGAACGAGTAGTTATCAAATATTAATTGGGCGGGAGTAAAATGAACAAAAAAATTAAATATATTTTCCTTTCATTAACATTTATGCTCGTTTTTTCTCAATTATATTTTGCTCAGAATGTTAGAGAAAGGATATTTGAGAAAGTTGACAAATTAAAAAGAGAAGCCGAAGTGCGCGATGCGGAATTATTGTCTCCTATTAATTTTGCCGAAGCGCTCGAAAATTATAACGACGCTTCCGAAGGTCTGCGGGAAGGCGACGACCTCGCCGATATTAAAAGTCTTGTCCGAAAAGCTGAAAATATTTTCCGCAAAGCGATTGAATATTCGATTGACGCCTCTAAAAAATTCCCGGAACTGCTCAGAGCCAGAAACGACGCTCTTAAGATTGGAGCGGATACGCTCTCAGTTTCAACATGGGAGGAGGCTGAAAGCTCTCTTAAAGACGCAATGGAGGAATTGGAAGATAATTCTCAAGCGGATGCTGAGGAATACGCTTTTGAAGCCGAAAAACTTTTCCGCAAATGCGAACTTGAAGCGATTAAAATTATTGTATGCGGTCCAACATGGGATTTATTGGAGAAAGCGGATGATGAAAATGTAAAAAATTATGCTCCTTTAACTTTAAAAGAAGCCCGGCAATTCATTTACAGCGCCGAGAAGGAGTTGGAAGATAAGAGATACAATAATAAATATGCGCAGCAATTGGCGGATAAGGCTTACTCCGAAGCCCAGCACGCGCTCAGTATTACCGATTATCTGAAATTAACGGATGATAATGATACCTCGGACGAAGAAATAATTCTTTTTTATGAAGAACCGTTAAAAGCGATTGCCGAAAAACTGGGCATCGCGCCTAAATTTGAAAACGGCTATTCGTCATTGCTCCATGAGATTAGTCTAAAATTAGAATCTGTTTCGGAATTGGAGAAAGAATTCGTCAATGTGAAAAAAGAGAGGGATAATCTTCTCGGCAAGATTGAAAAGTTGAAAGGAGAGTTGAGTTCTCTTAATACGGAGTTAAGCGCAATCCATTCTATGAAAGAGAGATATTTAAAAGTAAAAAAATCATTCAAAGTGAACGAAGCCGAAATCTTTACTCTGAACGATAAAATATTTATCAGATTGAAAAAGTTATCGTTCGCCAGCGGCAGCGCGGTTATTTCTCCAAGGTATTTTGAACTGCTTAC
>CAYNUJ010000404.1:0-1707 GCA_964400095.1 uncultured Melioribacteraceae bacterium | reverse complement strand
TGCGTAAGGAAAATGCTTCCTCTATTTCATCGGGAAAATCAGTTACGTAATCGGGGTCGTATGACAACTGATCGTCGGAAGATGAATATAACGTCAATACATCAAGATATTTTACATTCTGTGAATATATTGCGCCTGAAAAAGAAAAAATCATTATGCTGAAAATCAAATAATATTTATTCATTTCCATTATTGCCTCCCCTTTGGTTATACTCATTTACATAAACCATGAATTCGGAATATAATATTCGTCCCTTAATAAATTTTATAACTACTGAAACGTTTCTCCAATCCGACGAATATCTTTTAATTAATGCGCTTTTTTTCTTGTTTATTTTAAGATTGCTGATTTTTTTGTTTAATTGCGTTTGGGAATCTTTCTTGAGTTGCTGTATTTTCATACCCGGAGATGAAATCAGTTTATTCACCGAGCCGTTTTCATAAATCACTATTTTGTTTGGATCATTAACCCAAAAAGTTGAAGCCGGAGAAAATAGGGAATTCGCAGGCGATAAAAATTTAGTTACGATGCTTTGCAATTCTTCGTCTATTCTGTAACAAATAATTTCGGATTTCAAATTCGTATTAAATAAACCGCTGTAATTTAATTTTTGCATTTCCGAAATCAGCGAATCGTCTTTTGTGAAAAATATGACTCTCAAAGAATTAAAGTATTTATTTTTGTTCCTCTCGAGTAATTGCGAAAGATTAACCTTTCCGTCGGTTGTAATTGCAAATATTTCACCGTCTTTTATTTCATACTCCGTATTCAAAATCAAATTGACGTCCGTCTGTACGTTTAGATGTAAAAACAGCCATTTGTCGAATAGAAGATTAATGTTAATTGATGAGGCGTTTTCGGATGCTAATGATTGAATATGCGATAAATCCGCGCCGCCGGAAAAACTGTCGGACAATAATTTACTCCAGAATTCGGAAAATTTAACGTCTTCGAAAAAATAAGAATCGGGATAAGAGATAATTAAATTCCTCTCAAATTGTCTCTTATTATTCTCAATTAATTCATTATTGATGAAGTTATGAAATATTTCAAACTCTTTATTTAGAGCATTCCTGACACTCAAATCCCTTACGGGAGAAAAGTTATAGTTCCAGATAACGAAATTCTCTTCTGCGTTAATTCCCCAATAATCATCCACAGATATTTTAATGCTATTTTTACCCGGATTTAGAGCGAGCATTTTATCGAACTTTTTATTGAAAATATTATTTCGCTCATTCTGCGGATTGTTTTTAAATATAATCTCTCCGTTAAGAAAAACATCTTTGACCTGCGCTGTATGTTGAACTGTAAAAACGACTCTAAAACTATCCGCCGAAGTAAAAGTTTCCCGAGACGGAGATAGAACATTGATAGTAGGAACCGGGAACAATTTCGCATACTCGCGGTAATCGTATTTTTTAATTAATTCAATTGATGAAGACGCTAATTTGTTAAGACCCGCCGCGTGAAGCTGCTTATAGAGAAGAGCTAATTTCATCAAAACTCCGCTGTCGTTATCAAGGGATTTCAACAAAAGAAGACTTTCCTTTTGCGAACCCCGCGACCAAAGCGCGATTGGCAGATAATAATTCAATTCACTTTCAGGGTCTTCCAAATATTGATTAATTAGACCGGTCAGCGAAAAATTAGAGCCTCCGAGCCAAAAAAGAATATAATTTTTAATTCCCCGAATTTTTTCAGTC
>CAYNUJ010000403.1:0-1710 GCA_964400095.1 uncultured Melioribacteraceae bacterium | reverse complement strand
AAATTTTAAGCAATATTATGTTCAACGCAAGGGATTCAATTATTGAAGCCGATAATGATGAAAAATATATTAAAATATCCACGTCCGACAACGATTCTTTTATGAATATTGTAATTGAAGATTCCGGTAAAGGATTCGACGAAAATATAATGGATAATCTTTTCGACGCATTTATTACAACTAAAAAGGAAGGCGTGGGAACCGGTTTGGGATTATGGATAACTAAAAAATTGCTGAATAAAGTTAACGGGAATATTTCTATTTCAAATACGGCAAACGGCGCAATGATAATTTTGAATATTCCATACTGTTAATAAATTATCGGAGATTTTAATGCTTGCAAAACTTAAAATTCTGGCTGTTGACGATGATTATCACTCGTTGAAAAATATTGAACTCGGACTTAAAAAGGATAATTATTTAGTGGAAACAGCTTCGAGTTATAAAGAAGCGGTAGATAAATTGGACCGTAATAATTTCAGCCTTTTGATTACCGACTTGAAAATGCCTTACAAAGACGGATTGGACCTCGCCGAATACGCTCTATCTAATAATTCGGTTGACTATGTAATACTGGTAACTGGATTCGGAGACGAAACAAGTGTGGAAAGGGCAATGAAAATAGGAGTAAAGGATTTTATACGCAAACCTTATAATCAGAATGAATTTGCCTTATCGGTAGAAAAGATTTATAGAAATTTTTTATTGCGAGAAGAAAACGAAGAACTGCGTAAAAAATTAAAGCTTGAAAATGAAATACTGCGAAAACAGATAATTAGAGAAGCGGAAGATGAATTCACAATTATTGGCAAAAGCAAATTGCTGAAAGCCGCTTTAATGAAAGCCGAGGAAGTCGCTAAATATTCAGAGACTTGTTTAATTATCGGCGAAAGCGGAACGGGTAAAGAACTGCTTGCAAGATTTATTCACCGGCAGGGTCCGCGCAGTGATAAACCGTTTATCGCGCTCAACTGCGCCGAGATCAGTCCTTCACTGTTTGAATCGGAATTGTTCGGTTATACAAAAGGTTCTTTTACCGGCGCTGATGAAAACTCGCCCGGTTTGTTTGAAACCGCTAATGAGGGGATATTATTTCTTGATGAAATATCCGAAATCCCGCTTGGTCTGCAGGCAAAACTTCTTAGAGTATTGGAAAATAATGAAATTAGGCGTGTAGGAGATCATTCGTGGCGTTCTATTGACGTTCAGATTATCGCGTCTTCCAACCGAACGGTTGATGAATTGATTAACGGAAAGGTAATTCGGAAAGATTTATTTCACCGTCTCAATTCATGCTCAATTATCATTCCGCCGCTGAGAAATAGAATTGAGGATATTAACTCCCTCTTTGATTATTACCATCAGAAATACTCAAATATTTACGGCAAAAGATCCGAATTACCTGAGGGTAATTTAATGAGCAAACTACGTAAAGCGAAATGGACTGGGAATATTAGACAGTTTTCCAATTTCGTCAGGAATTACGTTCTGTTCGGGGATATTCATTCCGCTTCCGATTTTGAGTTATGGATGAATAACGGAAAATGTCCCAATGAGGAAGAATTAAATTATAAATTCAAAAAAGGGACTATTGAAGAATTAAAACACGCTAAATATTGGTTAGCGCTTAAAATTCTTAAGAAATATAAAAACAACAAATCCAAAGCCGCAAGACATCTCGGAATGTCTTACCAGGGACTGAACGGATTG
>CAYNUJ010000402.1:0-1722 GCA_964400095.1 uncultured Melioribacteraceae bacterium | reverse complement strand
GATCACGGAGGATAAAATGAATTGTGGTTTATTTAAAGAACCCGTTCGAGTAAAATTTTCTTTGAAAAATTTTACAATCGTAATTTTCTCTATTGTTTTTTTTAATGCATTTTCTGCGTACGCGCAAGTGAAGTACAACGTAAACGGTAATGTTTACTTGGAAGACAAAATAGGCATTGGTCCGCACGACGGTGTAAAAATCAAGTTTTACAATCTTCCGGGTATGGTTCCGGAAGATTCCACATATTCAACAGCTGACGGTTCTTACAGCATTTCCATCTCTCCAGGGTTTTACCTTGTTGAATGGACAAAGAGCGGATACGTGCCGTTTGAATTGGGAGGATTAGCTCTGGCGGGAGATAGCTCACTCGCCGACGTAACCCTTCTGCCGGGACAAGTCTCAAAGGTTTCGGGTAACGTATCCGGAAATTGGACGAAAAATTTCGTCTATTTTGTAATGGCGGATTTAACCGTTCCCGCCGGGCAGACGCTAACTATAGGCGAGGGAGTTAAAATTAAATTTTCCGCCGGAACCGGAATGACATGTTACGGTAAGTTAATTATTAACGGAACCGAGAATGAGCATGTTGTTTTCACTTCCCGTGAACCTACGCCGAAACCCGGTGATTGGAAAAATCTCAACCTCTATTCGCCGAATAATAGTATCAGTTATCTCGATTACGAATGGGCGTCAAACGGAATAATCGGCGACGGAGTTACGGGCACAAAAATAAAGCATCTTGATATTAACGGTCACTTGTCTCTTTCCGCCAATGGAATTTACTTCGATAACGCTACCGGATTGAAGTTTTTAAGTAACAATATATTAGCAAGCGGGCAGTATGGCATCTATGCCATGAACAGCTCCAATTCAATCGCCTCCAATAATGTAATTAAAGGTCCCTTTTCCGAAGCCGCGATCAGGATGGAGAACGCCGATAATTCCAGAATCGACAGCAATAAAATTGACGGCAACCCCAACCGCGGTATTTGGGCGCGCTATTCGGATAATACTTCGATTTCCTACAACACAATTGTTCCGAACCAAACAGGTATTGAAGCCCAGGAAGGTTCGTTTCTAACAATGAATTATAATAAAATTACCGAGTTTCATGAGCATGGGATTTATTTTAATTCTTCGGAGAATTCTGTGATTGAGAGAAATAGAATAATTAGCGCGACGAATAATAATGACCCCAAATGGGGTATATATAATGCTGCCGACTTACAATATGCGAAAATCCAGTTTAATTATATAAATATTCAATCTTGGAACCAGGACAATTTACAGGGAATCATTGTCCATGATTCAGAAATAAAATATGACACTGTAGTTTATCGGACTTCTTATCAGTATCAGTGTAATGCCATATATGCAAATAGGTCTAAAATAATTGGAAATTTGATTTATATGGAAATTGATAATACTTGGGATACAGATTCCCAAGGATCAGAAAGCGCAATTAAAAGTTATGGTAACCAGAGTTCACGTTCAGTGATTGACTCAAACTTAATTCAGTTGAATTTGAGGGGTTCAGGTATAAGGGCTAGTTATGCTGATATAGCAAACAATACTATAATTGCTGGAACCAATTACTATAATTCTTCCTGGGCACTTTATGTATGGGATAATTGTACGATTGAGAAGAATAAAATAGAAGGAATCGGCAACGGTTTAAGGCTTTGGAATCAAGACAGCACCAAAATTTTAAATAACGAAAT
>CAYNUJ010000401.1:0-1727 GCA_964400095.1 uncultured Melioribacteraceae bacterium | reverse complement strand
TTGTATTTTGCCGCTCCGCAGAAAAAATACGCCCGTTTTACAATTTCCGCCGCGGCAATATGGTCCGGGTGCCGGTCGTTTAAATACGGCGCAAAAATAATCTTCGGCTGGTATTCGCGAATTACTTCCACAACTCTTCCGATCTGTTCATCGTCTGTTTTCAATCCGCCGTCGGGAAGTCCTAGATTAATTCTTTTTTTAACGCCGAGAATTTGAGCCGAATTTTCCGCTTCCCCCACCCTTTCCTCCATGGAACCCCTTGTTCCCATTTCGCCTCGAGTCATATCGCAGAGAATTACATCCCTGCCGTCTTTACACATTTTTGCAATTGTTCCCGCCATCCCAATCTCCGCATCGTCCGGATGCGCAGCGAAAATAACCGTTTTCATATTTCTCCAAAAATAAATTTCAAATTCCAATTAAAAATTAAACTAATTAAATCAAAATTTCATTGTTTATCAACGGATTATTAATGAAAGATTTTTCGTAACCCTTTAAAACCGGGAACTTTTCTCGACAATAATTAAGATAAAAACAATTAAATTCTGTTAAACTAACCGCAAGCAGCGGTAATATGAGAGATTGGCTATGAATCCAAGGATGGAGTATCTTTTCGTTTACGCTTTAATATTAATTATATTTATTGTTGCGCTTTCTAAATTATCCGAAAAAGTAAAAAAGAAAATCGAAAATCGGCTGATCTTTATAAAGATAGAAAAAGTGAAAAGAATAACGACTAAAAATTTTAAATAATAGTTACGAGGTTTAGAATGAAAAAAACCGGGAATTCAATTTGCGTGATTTTTATTACGATTTTCTCTTTCACTTTTATCCACGCTCAGCAATCGCATAAAAATTTCGGGGAATTAGGCGGGTATAATGTATTCGTAATTAATGACGCAAAGTTATCGTCGGCGGACGCGCAAGGCAGAATTGCGGTTGGAAACAACGGCGAATTCTCAGACGGATTCAGTATAGGAGATCAGCTAACATTGAGTTCTCCGCCGATAAATGTTTTAATTGTCGGCGCGGATCTTACATACAATAACGGCGTAGTTTACAACGGCAATGTAGTTTACGGCGAATCGGCGGATGTAAATTCGCTCGATATTCCGAAAGGAACATTATCGCAAGGTTCTCCTCTTGATTTCAGCGATTTGGCTCTAAAAGCAGCCGAAATTTCTCTTCAATGGAAAGCAATTGAAGCCAACGGAACAACGGACTTTACAAGCGGGAAAATCACACTCACCGGAACAAATCCGAAATTGAACGTTTTTGCGATCGTAGGAGATAATTTAAATTCGGCTAATACTTTGGAAATTAACGTACCTGCGGGCGCGACGGTTCTTGTAAATATAAGCGGCGAAGAAATAAGCTGGAGCGGCGGATTAACTCTGCAGGGAGCAAATCAAACCAAAGTCATTTACAATTTTTACGAGTCGTCTAAATTGACTTTATCCGGTATTGAAGTGAAAGGAAGCATTCTCGCTCCATTCGCTGTAGTTAACTTTACTTCCGGAGTTATTTACGGCGCGACAATCGCCTACGATCTATCCGGTTCGGGACAATATAATAACAGCTTATTTGACGGCAATGTGGAATATACGCCTTCTAAAATAGGAAGCGAGTGCACTGTATCAATAAGACAAATCTTAACGGGTAAATCATTCAGAGTTTCTCCGGCGTTTTTAGGTCACAGCAGTTTATGGGCGGGCACTTTTCTCGGA
>CAYNUJ010000400.1:0-1736 GCA_964400095.1 uncultured Melioribacteraceae bacterium | reverse complement strand
ATGTATGCCATACCGGCGTCGGTCAACGGTCATTCGTCATTGGTTCAATTAAAAATCTACAACATACTTGGCGAGGAGGTTACAACGCTTGTAAACGAGAAACAGGCGCCGGGAAGATACACGGTAAAATTTAACGCAAATAATCTTGCAAGCGGAGTTTATATCTACAGATTAAAAATTAATAACGGATTTAATACGATTACTCAAACAAAAAAAATGGCTCTTTTGAAATAGTATTTGACAATTGAAAGTTTTTACTATTAGAAACCTTTGAATAACTGACAAATTGTCATTCTGAACGAAGTGAAAAATCTCAATATTACTCAAAATCGAGATATTTCGCTCCGCTCAATATGACAAAAGGAAGTTTCGTAAAGACTTTTATTAAAGACTAGAGAGGATTTATATGAAAAAGAATTTTACGCTGTTAATTATTCTTATATTAGCGCTATCGATGACTCAAGCGGTTTTTTCACAATCGGGATGGTCGAGAATTCCATTCGATTTTACCAGAGAATTCTATAATCCGCCATTGTACGATGTGAAATTTTCCGATTCTCTCAACGGGTGGGTATTCGGCAGTAGCGGAATGTACAAGTCAAACGACGGTGGAATTACGTGGGAAAACAAATATAAAATAAGATATATTAGCCAATGGTCCAGTACGCAGAGAATCGCTTATTTAGAAAAAGACACGGTATATATTGCCAACTACCCATATTTATATCGTTCCTTCGACGGCGGAGAAACTTGGGATTCGCTGCAAACAACTGGATTCTATATAGGCGGGGCATTTTTTATCAATAAAGATTTAGGCTGGGCGTTAACCGAAGATTCTTTTCCATTTTCCGCATCCATTTTCAAAACAACCGACGGCGGGAAAACCTGGGAATTGAAATTAAAACAAGACAGCAGTACGATTAACATTTATTTCAGTTCGGTTTATTTCCCGTCTGAAAACAACGGATTCGCTGCCGGAATTTTTGGCGCTATTTACCGAACAACCGACGGCGGCGAATCGTGGAGTAAAAACAAAATTAATAACGGAACGCTATTTACCGTGTTTTTTACCGATACGTCTTACGGATGGACGGCGGGATACAACGGAGCAATTCTTGCTACTACAGACGGAGGGAAAAGCTGGAACGCGCAAAACAGCGGCGTTCAGACAACTCTTAACAGTATATTTTTCACAAACAGAAACCATGGAATTGCAGTAGGAAACGCGGGAAAAATATTATCAACTACCGACGGCGGTTTGACATGGATAAATAATTCCGAAGGAAGCCGTTTTGATTTTTACAATGTTACTTTTATCAATGATGAAATAGGCTGGGCTGTAGGCGGTAAAGATTTAGACAGCGCCGTTATTTATAAAACGTACAGCGGAGGTATTCTATCGGCAATTGACGACGGCGGGATTGAACCGCAAAGGTTTTTGCTATATCAGAATTATCCTAATCCGTTCAATCCGACGACAACTATTAGGTATGCCATACCGTCATCGGTCAATGGTCATTCGTCATTGGTTCAATTAAAAATCTACAACATACTTGGCGAGGCGATTACAACGCTTGTGAACGAGAAGCAGGCGCCGGGGAGATACACGGTAAAATTTAACGCAAATAATCTTGCAAGCGGAGTTTATATCTACAGATTAAAAATTAATAACGGATTTAATACAATGACTCAAACAAGAAAAATGGTATTAATGAAATGAAAATTAAACTATTCCT
>CAYNUJ010000399.1:0-1740 GCA_964400095.1 uncultured Melioribacteraceae bacterium | reverse complement strand
AAAATTTAGAGTAATGACTTATAGTTTCGCGCACTATGCAGAATTCTATGAACAAGAATTGTTCTTTCATCAATTGTATAGAAAATAATATAGTTCTGAATAATTATGTATCTGTATCCAAGATTTCTGATTTCTTCGTCTCTTGGAATTCGTCCCAATTTTGGGTTATCGGAAAGTAGTTCTAAGTTCTTTTCAATTTCGTTCGCGAGTGTATTTGCTGCGCTTGGACTATCAGCTGCAATGTATGAAACAATTTCAGTGAAATCTTCTTCTGCTATTTGTAGTAGTCGAATTCGATATTTAGTTTTTGACATTTATTGTTTTCCGGATGTTTGCCATAACTTGATTTAATGTTCTCCCTTTATCTCCATCAGCTTTCTGATTTTGAGCAACAGAAAGTTTCGAAAGCAAATCAAGTTTTAATTGCAGATTAGAATAATGAGCCATTGACATTACAACTAAATCTCCCACACCATTTTTAGTTATAAAAATTGGCGCATTTTCATTGTGAGCTAATTCGGAGATTTCGTTTGATTTATTTCTAAGGTCAGATATTGGTTTGATAATTGGCATTTTTGCTCCTAATGTTTATATCAAAAATATATCATTATTATGATAATAGCAAGTTTAATCTAAACGCAATATAACGTTAACCAGCGCCTCAAAACCGACCGCCGACACGCTGCGGTATTCCTGCCAAAGAGACGGCGGACAAGCCCTCCTTCGCTTTGCTTCGGCGGATAAACTGGGTGAAAGGCGGCGCTGATATATGCTAATGAAAATGTTAATTGATATTATTAATTTGCGAAAGTTATCATATATGATTACATTGTCGTATGGCATTTAAAGTTGTTTTCTTAAATAATAAAGTTGAAAAGGATACGCTGAATTTTCCAAAAGGCATTCTTGCTAATTTTATCCATATTGTAGAAATGATTGAAGAATTCGGTTTGTCTCTTGGCATGCCTTATACTTCAAAAGTTGAAAAAGGATTATGAGATAAGAGCAAAGGGTGTTGAAGGGATAGGGCGTTCATTTTTCTGCACGACAAAAGATAAAGAAATTGTAATATTGCGTTCCTTTTTCAAGAAGACGCAAAAAATTCCGCTAAAAGAAATTGAAATTGCAAGAAAAAGATTAAAGGAGTATAAAAATGGGTAAAATAACTTTTGAGGATTTTAAGAAGAAAGCTTTTGCTAATTCTGAAGTTAAAAAAGAATACGATTCACTTGCTCCGGCTTACGAACTTAGAAAAAGGTTAATTCGTCTTCGCAGGCAAGCCGGTTTAACTCAAGAAGAAATGGCTCAATTGCTAAACACTAAGAAAAGCAATATTTCACGATTAGAGAATGTCAATTCAAAGATTTCCCCAAAGCTTTCAACAATTGAGAAATACGCCAGGGCAATCGGCTATAACATAGACATTAGTTTTATCCCTTTGTCATCGTATAAAAGTCAACAGTAGATTTAATAATCAATTTGTTCTAATACTACCGATTTGAAAATAATATTGGCAGTCCACGCATAACCGGTTTACCCACCTACACCGATAAAGAGCAACCTGCCAAAAAGACGGCGGGATAAATCGGGGCATGCCCTCCTTCGTCCGGCGGTTGCCGGACTTCGGCGGACAAACTGGGTGAAAAGCGGCGCCGTTATACCGAAAAAAACAATATGAATTTCTTGACTTCTTAAAATTGCTTCTTTATATTGTATGCTTATAAGGCATACGTAATTAAG
>CAYNUJ010000398.1:0-1746 GCA_964400095.1 uncultured Melioribacteraceae bacterium | reverse complement strand
ACTTATGTTCCGCCGCTTGAAGCTTATGAAGGAGCCGCCGAACAGTTGGCAAAGCGGAAAAAAGAGAATAATTTTCTTTGCGAAGTTGATCTTTGTCCCGAACCGATAGGCGGAATTCAAACCGTTCAGCGCAAAGTCGTTTATCCCGAACACGCCCGTTTATACGGTCTGGAAGGGAAAGTGATATTGAAAGTTTATGTAAACAAAAACGGAGACCCCGAAAAAATTGAGGTTGCTAAAGGATTGGGGCTTGGCTGCGACGAAGCCGCGATTAAAGCCGTAAGATCCGTTAAATTTTTACCCGGACAAAATAACGGAGAAGTTGTAAACGCCTGGGTTGCCGTTACAATAAATTTCAAATTAAAGGAAGATACAAAAAAATTGGCTCTCGATTATAAACCGGAAATTGATACGCCGGAATTTATTTACGAAGATATGCGGGAATTGAAAGAGACTTTGGTTGTTCCGCCAATTCCTCCAGGCGACAGTTCTTTAAATAATATCGCGCTGAATTACGATTATTCTTCCGGAGTTAATTCTGCGTCTGAAGCGGACATTCAATCGAAGGAGTTTCTCGAAAAAAAATTACCGGAAGCGGATAAAAACAGAGAATTAAATGTTAACGCAATTCGTCTGCTTTCGTGCGGCGCGGATGTTTGTCCAACCCCCAAAGGGGGCGTTGAGCGGATATTGAAAAATCTGGTTGTGCCGCATAAGGTAAATAGATTGAAATTGGAAGGAACGGTTTTAGTTGAAGCCGACATTGATGAATATGGCTATGTGCGCGACACGAAAGTGATTCAGAAAATGGGGCACGGCTGCGACGAAGCCGCTGAAGTAGCTATTCTCGACACTCATTTCTTTCCCGCCGAGGAAGACGGAAAGCATGTTAGAACAAAATTAAAAATCGCTATTCCTTTCTCTTATAAAACAAAACGCCGATAACTCGGATCAAACAGATTTTCACAGATGAGGAATTATTAAATGAACAATAATTTCCAATGTATAAATAATGAGCTGAATTTTATTTTTTAAATCGGCGGTAATCTGTTTGATCGGTATAATATGTGTTCTATTTTCTCATTAACAATTCAATAAATTCCTTTTCCAATTCCTCTCCCCGGTTTCTGCCGTACCAGAGGTGCAATTTTTCGATGAATTCATCTTTGGATAATCCTTCCGCCTTCCAATTATTAACCATTTCCTGCGCTAATTTAGGGCGGGGTCCCCATTGAAACAATTCCTTTCCCTCATCGTCGAAAGCGACTAATTTCGGGATGCTTCTCGATTTGCCATTTGTAAGATATTGATCCATTATTTCAGGATTCTCATCGCGGAGAAGTATTCTAAAATCAATATTATAGTTTAGTTCCGCTATTTTTGCAATATAAGGAAGATTTTGCGCCGAATCTCCGCACCAGGGTTCAGTGAGAACCATCCAGAGCTGCTTTTTTTCGATGTTTTCAATTGCTGAAATAATCTCATCGCTTGGTTTGTAAGTCTTTTTAATTCTCGAACTTCTCTGAAAATTCAGTTTTGTAATATCAAGGAGATATTTCTCTTCCTCTTGTAATTCAAGCGTATCTTTTTCTTTAATCTCTTTTTCCATCAGGGCTAAAAACTCATCATTTGTCATCCCTTTGCCAGCTTCACTTAAAACAAAATCTTTCGCATTCATTCTGTAACTCTCCAACAATTAATAAATTAAAAGCGTAAAAATAATAAAATGAAACGAAATTACCGTTA
>CAYNUJ010000397.1:0-1750 GCA_964400095.1 uncultured Melioribacteraceae bacterium | reverse complement strand
GCTTTCCAGTTAATTACATTAAAAAAGTTTTCAATGTATTCCGGTCTGCGGTTCTGGTATTTCAAATAATAGGCGTGTTCCCAAACGTCAATTCCGAGAATGGGAGTTCCTTTAACGTCGGCAACGTCCATCAGCGGATTATCCTGATTCGGAGTTGAGCTTACAGCCAATTTTCCGTCCGCCGCAATCAGCCAAGCCCATCCGGAACCAAAGCGCGTAGCCGCCGCTGAGCTGAATTTGTTTTTGAATTCATCAAACGAACCGAACGCGGAATTAATCGCTTCGGCAAGAGCGCCGGAAGGTTCTCCGCCCGCGTTGGGACCCATAACAGACCAAAAGAGCGTATGATTAAAATGACCGCCGCCGTTATTGCGCACGGCAGTGGAAAGAGAGCTTACATTAGAAAAAAGTTCTTCTAAGGACTTCCCTTCCAAATCCGTTCCTTCAACCGCCGCGTTAAGTTTAGCCACGTAACCGGCGTGATGCTTTGTGTGATGTATTTCCATCGTTCTGGCGTCTATGTACGGCTCCAGAGCGTCGTATGCGTAACCCAGTTCGGGTAATGTGAATTGTGACATTATATTACTCCTTTATTTATTTTAAAATAGTTAAACTCCGAAAGATTCCCCGCAGCCGCATGTTTTAGCCGCGTTGGGATTATTAAAAATAAAACCTTTCCCGTTCAGTCCGTCCGAAAAGTCCAATTCGGTTCCGGACAAATAGAATAAACTTTTCCCGTCAACGAACAATTTCAGTCCTTTGTATTCAATCACGGTATCGCTTTCATTAGCGGCGGCGTCAAAACCAAGCTGATAAGTTAAACCTGAACATCCCCCGCCTTTAACTCCCACTCTCAATCCGTATTCGCTCGGGATGCCGTTTTCCTCTTTAACGCGAGCCACCTGCCTGACTGCTTTTTCAGTAATTGTAATTTCGCTTTTTGTCTTCACTTCCGTATTTTCCATTATTCCTCCGATAAATCTTCGTTTTCTTCCAATACAACCGATTTAATTTCAAAATTCACTAACCAAGTATTGTCGCTCAGTTTTTTGAGTTCTCCGGTTTCGGTTAATTTTTCGGTTAATTCAAAAGCTATTCTTTCCGCTTCATCGCTTTTAATATCTTCGTTACGATAACGGAAGAAAAGAAATATTGCATATTGTATATCTCTTAAAAAAATATTCGAGCGATAAATAACATGATATTTTTCGCTCATAAACTCGAAAAATTTTTCCTTTTCTTTGAATATTAATTCTGTTTTGTCCATTTCATTCCCCTTAAATAATTTCCGCTAAGGTAACATTGTTAAAAAGATCGAGTATTTTGTTTTGTATATTCGTCAAAGGATTTCTCAGACAGCAATTTTCCAT
Source organism: uncultured Melioribacteraceae bacterium (assembly GCA_964400095.1). Lineage (GTDB taxonomy): Bacteria > Bacteroidota > Ignavibacteria > Ignavibacteriales > Melioribacteraceae > CAYNUJ01. The sequence goes on along the minus strand of CAYNUJ010000397.1, from coordinate 380 downwards.
TCTCGCGCAGTCGTCTTCGGTCGCTTCGTCAAATGAACAATCCGTTAACTGCACTTTCTGTTCCACGGCGTTAATTACCGATAACAAATTCAGATCGCTTGGATTAACAGACAGATGATATCCGCCGCGGGTTCCCTGAACGGAATTTATTATTCCCTTTCGAGCCATTTTTTGGAGCAGTTTTGCCAATAACTCAAAAGGAATATTTACTTCCGAGGAAATCTTTTTCGCGTTCACGCTCTCTTCACCGACGTGTTCCGAAATGTACTTCAACGCTAATATTGAATATTCTATTGATTTTGATATTTTCAACATATTTAAATACGACTTATTTTGTCGGATATAAATCTAATCAAATTAGGTTAATAAGTCAAGTTATC
>CAYNUJ010000396.1:0-1753 GCA_964400095.1 uncultured Melioribacteraceae bacterium | reverse complement strand
ACATTTTGATAATTTTTGTAGAAACATTTTGCATAAAAGCAGTTCAAACAAAAAATATGATTTTATAATTATCGGCAGCGGATTCGGAGGTTCCGTATCCGCTTACAGATTAAGCCAAAAGGGTTACAAAGTACTTGTAATTGAAAAAGGGAAATGGCACAGTAAAGAAGATTTTCCTAAATCGAATTGGAACTTAAAAAGATGGCTTTGGCTTCCCGCAGTTAGATTTTTCGGAATTTTTAAAATAACATTTTTTAAGCACGTCGGGGTTCTTTCCGGAGTTGGCGTCGGCGGCGGGTCGCTGGTTTACGCCAATACTCTTCCGGTTCCCAAAAAAGAATTTTTTAAATCCGGAAGCTGGAGCGAATTAGCGGATTGGCAAAATGAACTCGTCCCTCATTACGAGGAAGCTAAAAGGATGCTCGGCGTTGCGAAAAATCCCAGACTCGATTACGGCGACGAAATATTAAAACAAGTAGCCGCCGATATCGGCAAAGAAAATGAATTTGAATCTGTTGACGCAGCGGTCTTTTTCGGCAAACCGGATCAAACCGTTCCAGATCCGTATTTCGGCGGCGAGGGACCGGAGCGGTCGGGGTGCATATTCTGCGGCTCTTGCATGATAGGCTGCAGATTTAACGCGAAGAACACACTCGATAAAAATTATCTTTATCTCGCTCAAAAATTAGGCGCGGAAATAATCGCCGAATCAAAAGTTTACGACGTAATTCCAATCGGAGAGAAATCTTCCGGCGGATACAAAGTTAAATGGAAAAGCTCGACGAAATTACTGAAAAGCAAAGGCGAAGCGGAATCTTCCGGCATAATATTTTCCGGCGGCGTGCTGGGAACCGTTCCCCTTTTACTGAAATTAAAAAATTCGTCTCTGCCTAAACTTTCGGATAAAATCGGCTGCGGAGTTCGCACAAATTCCGAAAGTCTGCTCGGCGTAACTTCTCCTGAAAAGGATAAAGTCTTCTCCGACGGAATTGCCATCAGTTCAATTCTGCATACCGACGATCACAGTCATATCGAACCGGTGAGATATCCTTCCGGCTCCGGATTCTGGAGAATTCAAGTTCTGCCTTTGGTTGAAGGTAAAAACGTTTTCATCAGATTGATTAAAATTGCCGGAGAACTGATAATGCATCCGTTGAAAAACGGCAAACTCTATTTCGTGCGGGATTGGGCAAAACACACTCAAATTCTATTGTTCATGCAGACGTTAAACTCAACTCTTCGGTTTAAGAAAGGTTTGTTTGGAATGAAATCGAGTTTAGATACGGGAGCGGCGCCCACGGCGTTCATGAAAGAATCGAGAGATTTAGCGGGGAGATTTGCCGAAAAGACAAACGGAACCCCGGGCGCGCTGCTTACCGAAACTCTGTTCGGCATCCCGACAACGGCTCACATACTCGGCGGATGCGTGATGGGCAAAGATGAAACCGAGGGAGTTATCGATAAAAACAACAGGGTCTTCGGCTACGAAAATATGTTCGTTTGCGACGGTTCAATGATTTCCGCAAATCCCGGCGTTAATCCGTCGCTTACGATTACTGCAATAACAGAAAGGGCAATGAGCAGAATTCCGTAACCCCTCAGTCAATTGTGGTTTTTGGGCTAAAGCCCGAATTAATGTACTGAATTTCAGATCCCCGAGTTAAAACTCGGGGCAATTATATAGACTAAAATTGGGGCTTGTCCAAAAAGTCTAAAAATGTCATTTCGAGAGAGCGAAGCGACCGAGAAATCT
>CAYNUJ010000395.1:0-1756 GCA_964400095.1 uncultured Melioribacteraceae bacterium | reverse complement strand
GTGAAAATGGTGGGGGATGATTTTTTCATAAATGCCTTTGTTTTGTTAATCCTAAAAAATTGGAAAGATTTGAGGGCAAATATAAAAAATAATTATTAACCTTTTGAAAAATTATTCTTCTCTACAAAGAAAAAAGAGGCGATTAAAATTACCGAACCGAGTATTAATTTTAGAATATTTGCTGACTCGCCGAAAACAAGCAAAGAAACAATCATAGCCGCGGGAATTTTCAAATTATTGAATACGCCGAGAGTTCCGGCATTAATTTTTCGCGCTCCAATATTCCACAGAAAAAATCCGATTCCGGATGGAAGGATTCCCAAGTAAATTAATACGTACCATTGAGAAACGGAAATTCCACTTAAAGCGATTTCGGTTCTGAATGGAAGGAGCAGAGCTATGAATAAAATAGCGCCGAGATATAAAGTAGCAAAAATATCCGAATCTTTTACAGCCATTTCGAGCGTTTTGTAAATTTGCTTATAACGGATTTGTCCGAAAGCGAACGCCAGATTAGAAATCTGCATTAAAATTATTCCAAGCCAAACGTCTTCGGAGGAGAGCCGGTTGAACAGAATTATTCCGCTGCCGAGTATCGCGCCCGCCGCCGCCGCGGCAAATTTCCAATTAAATTTTTTCTCAATTAGAAAATGAAATCCAACCACGTAAAGCGGAGTGAAAATAGTCAGCAAAGCTATTTCGTAGGATTTAAGGAATTGATAAGCCGAAATATAGCAAACATACATTAGTCCGTATTGAACCGCTCCGGTAAACATCAGGCTGGTTATGTGCTTTTGCTTCAACCGAGAGAATTTGAAAAAAGGAAGAAAAATAACGAATGAAACGCTCAGACGGATGAAAGAAACTAAAATCGGATCGATTGATGTTAACTGCGTTTTAATTAGACCGAAAGAGAAAGCCCAAATTAAAGTAACGATAATCAAATAAATCATTTAGTATCCGGCTGAATATTCATAAAAGCTACTTTTTCGTATAATTTTAAAATTACCGGGTAAATTTAACCTTTTTTAGAATCAGAAAAATTATTTCGGATGGGAATTTCGAAGGCATAAAAAAAAGCGCCCAGCCTCCGCCGGGCGCTATCCACTCACTAACTAAGGTCATTTCACATTTGAAAAGCACACTGTTAAATACCAACAACTTGCGTGCCAAAATAAATTTGCTTCTATTCTTATTAAAAGTAACAGACAATTTGTCTAATTATCAATTTTGAGAATATGTCTCTTTTTATTTCAGAAGCAAGAATTTTTTAGAAGGGGGAAATTATGCTCCGAAAATAATTGCTTTATTTTAGGAATAAAGCCGGGATAAATTTGATAAAATATAGACCTATTAGTATATTTCAAAGCTGAGAACTTGGAGAAAATATGTTAATTTATAATACGCTTACACGCAGGAAAGAGAAATTCATTCCTCGAGAAAAGGGTAAAGTGAGGATGTATGTGTGCGGACCGACTGTGTACGACTATTTCCACATCGGGAACGCGCGTTCTTTTTTAATGGCTGATATTATTCAGAGGTACTTTAGGTACAAAGGATTTGACGTAACTTTCGCAATGAATTTGACGGACGTTGACGATAAAATAATTAAAAAGGCGAATGAAGAGAAAGTTGAAGCCTCGGAAATTGCGGAAAGATTTTCTCGTTCCTTTTTTGAGGATATCGGAAAATTGAAAGTGCGAAAGGCTGATATTTATCCCCGCGCTACAGAACATATGGATGAAATAATAAATTT
>CAYNUJ010000394.1:0-1757 GCA_964400095.1 uncultured Melioribacteraceae bacterium | reverse complement strand
GTATAACAGACATCAAGGAGGCGGAAATGCAGCAGATAAGTAAATTGCTCGTGCCTGTTGATTTTTCAGATTACTCCATAAGCGCATTAAAATATGCGACAGACTTTGCTAAAACTTTTAAAGCGAAAATTATCCTAATCTATGTTGTCGAACCTATGCTTTACCCAGCGGATTTTTCGATGGGACAAATTGCCGTTCCGGATACAAGCGAAGATATGGCAATTCGCTCCAAAGAGGAATTGGTTAATTTAGCAAAAGAACATCTTGGAAATAATATTCCCTATGAATTGATAATCAAAACCGGACGTCCGTTTATGGAGATAATTGAAACTGCGACGGAAATGGATATCGATTTGATTATAATCGCCACACACGGACACACGGGTGTGGAGCACCTCTTGTTCGGCAGTACGGCGGAAAAAGTAGTTAGGAAGGCTCCCTGCCCCGTGTTGACTTTAAGAGAACCGGTTAAAGGGTTTAAATTTCAAGGTCAGTAAGATGAGTGATTTTCACTCGCAATTGGAGAATATCATTAATGATAAATCTTCCGGAAGCAGAGACCTTTTAACAAATATTCATTCTTTATTATCGGAAAATGTTTCTGCAATACAACGTAACCCGGAAATTATCCGGAGGATTAAGCAAGAATTTGCTGACTTTCAAACAATAATCTCCTTTTGCAATAATTTGCTTGAAGCCAATTCCGAAAGCGAAATTCGAGAAACACTAGACTCTTTCATTAATGAAAATGAGTCTCTCTATGATTTGTTATTCGAACACGCGTATCCTTGCCTAGAAAACTACCGGTCGTTTATAACAATCAGTAACAGCCGAACTGTTTACGAAGTAATTAAAAGATTGACCGCTTCCGATAAAAATTATAAAGTTACCGTATGTGAAGCCCGTCCGAATAACGAAGGGATAATTATGGCGGAAAGATTTGCCGATCTCGGAATTAAAGTAAAGATAATAACTGAAGCTCAAATCGGTAGTGAAATTAGAGAAACGGAATGCGTTATTCTTGGAGCGGATAAAGTATTAACCGACGGCTCTATAATCAATAAAGTCGGCTCGCTTGTTCTTGCTATTTGTGCAAAATATTATGATATTCCAGTTCTCGTACTTACCGATAAAACAAAATATACCGGAAATTCTGATTTTTCCAATAAGTTATTTAACGCTGAGGAAATATACGACTGCAGAAACGATTTGATTTATATCACAAATTACTACTTCGAGAAATTGGATAAGACATACATCACAAATATCATATCAGTATAAGTTTATATTCTTGGCAATTATTTTTATTTTTATAAAGAGAGGAAATAATGGGAAGCTTACCTGATTTATTAGTTTTTTCCAACGATACGGAAATGATCGGCACTTTCTCCTCTAATTCATTCTCGGAAAGATGTAATCTCCATTTAGCGAATAAGAATAATCTCGGACTTGCGAAACTGAATATTAAGAAATACAACTTAATCGCTTTAAACATTGAGTCGAATCATCCCGATGAAATACAATATTTCGATCAAATTAAGGTAAAAACAGAGGGTACTCCAATAGTAGTAATTTCTAATTTTTATACTGATAATTGGAAATCTATATTCGGGAATAAAATTGTTAAATTTATTCCATCCACTATAGATTCACAAAATCTTTGCAAAGAACTAATGGAAATAATTTTGTGCAAAGTTGACAACGATAAAGCAAAGTTTTCAGGTAAATTAGATGCCAATAAACTCTTAATGTTATTC
>CAYNUJ010000393.1:0-1759 GCA_964400095.1 uncultured Melioribacteraceae bacterium | reverse complement strand
TTATATGGTCGTTTGAGTCTTTTTTTTCACGCAAAGTTATCAGAGAGAAACGCAGAGCGCGCGAAGAAAACTTAGCGTTCTATATTCCTGTGCGATTAAGAGGGGACCTTGTTTAACCGCAGAGCACAGAGAAGTCGCAGAGTTCACGGAGAAAAAATTAAAAGTGAAAAAGTTTTTTCTTCTCCCGATAAAATACGTCGGGATCGTCAAAATGACCGGTAATTTTTTATTTTCCCCATCTGCGAAAATCCGTTCAATCCGCGTTTACTTAGCCTCTGGCTGGTCATCCGTGTTCTATTTCCTTCGAAGGTAGCGCTTTGCGTGAAACAATTTGACAATTAAACAATAATCTCCCCAATCGAATGACCAATGACGAATGACCAAAACATTCTCTATTATCTAATCTCTCTTCCCCCCAATTCTTCAATAACCGCTTTGATTAAAGGATGATCGTCGGGCAAATCCTTTGAAGCTCCGTTTGTGGAAGAATTTTTCAAAGACCTTTCACCATGTGATTCCAAAACTTTAATTTCAATCTTTATCTCTTTTCCGAAATATTCTTTAAATGCTTCTTCTAAAAACCGTATGTTGACGTTCACTGTTTTTAAGCCGTCCTCGTCGGAAAGCTGAACAACTAGATGAGCATCGTTAAGACTTACCGGTGAACTATTCAATAAGTATCCGCCCACGGTAAACTTTTGCCTATTAATATCGTGAGTGAAATCTTTCCAATGTCTTTTTAGGTCGTTCAAAGAATGAATTTCGCGTTTGGGTTTATCCGGCTCGGTAGATTTTTCTTTGGAAATTTCCTGCGGTGAATTTTCAGTCAGAGTTTTTTTTTTAGCTTCCGGCTGCGTTGAAAGGGAACTTAATTTTGAGGCTAAATCTTTGTCATTTTTCAGTAAATCGATCAATTCGGAAATTGTGGAGCTTTTTTCCAATCCTATTATATGCGTTAAACCGATTTCCGTCCTTAATTTCTGATTTTGCGCTAATTTCACCTCAACAGTCAATTTGGTAATGTAATTTAGTATTCTGAGTAAATCCGCCTCGGAAAAGGAATCCTTAAAAGATTCAAGCCGTTTTTTTGTGGTTTGCCCGGCTTCGATTAATTTGGAATCGCCGGTAACGACAACTGTCAGTAAATTCCTGAAGTGCTCTAGCAGTCCGTTCATAAAATCGATGAAATTCCATCCGTTTTCGTAAATTTTTTGTGAAATGGCAAATGCAGTTCCGAAATTTTTAGTCAGAATCGCGTCGGTTAAATCGAAATAAATCTCTTCGTCAATTAAATTCAGCATCTTCGATACATCTTCGGCTGCAATTTTTTTACCGCAGAAAGAAACTACCTGATCGAATAAACTTTGAGCGTCTCTCAAAGCTCCGTCCGCTTTTTTTGCAATAATGGTCAACGACTTGTCGTCAATTTCAATTCCCTCCGCGGATGATATTTTTGTCAATAAATTCTTTATCTCGGTCAATTCAATTCTTCGGAAATCGAAACGCTGACATCGGGAAATGATAGTCAAAGGCACCTTGTGAACGTCGGTTGTCGCGAAGATGAATATCGTATGCTCAGGCGGTTCTTCCAACGTTTTAAGAAGGGCGTTAAAAGATTCGGTAGTAAGCATGTGTACTTCGTCTATGATGTACACTTTATATTGCCCCGCGGTGGGAGCGTATTTAACGGATTCGCGTAATGAACGGATTTCGTCAATTCTTCTGTTTGAAGCCCCGTCAATTTCAATTACGTCGAGCG
>CAYNUJ010000392.1:0-1761 GCA_964400095.1 uncultured Melioribacteraceae bacterium | reverse complement strand
TTTATTAAGATAATTCTTTAATTCAAAATATTTCCATTAGCGCATTAGCGGCAAATAAATTAAGCCGCGGATGCGCGAATGTAACAAAAACTTTATACTATTCTAAGAAATTGCAAACAAGTTTATCTTTTCTCGATTCATGTTTTTCAAAAATTAGGGGGAACAAAAACTGAATTGTCATTTCTCTTTCTCAACAACTATTTTTAATCACTTTTTCATTAGCGCATTGGCGGCAAAAAGAATAAAGCCGCGGATGCGCGAATGTTTTATAGTCAACATATAAAAATTGCGGACTTAGAAAAGAGAAACAAAATTAAAAACATTTATGCATTAAAGATCCAATAGACCAAATGTTTCAGTGTGACTTATATTGAGATCAATAAAATTAAAATTAAGGGATAACTCATTTTTTAATGTATCGAACAATGAATAACTTCTATTGTCAGAGGTTATATAGTGAGTTATATTATGCTCAACATCAGCTTGCGCAAATAATTTTGCGTCATTAATTATAATCGGTCTTTCGGTTACAGTTAATTCTCCGCTTTTACGTTTTTGATATAATGCCTTAGCAAATATCCCCGTTTTTACGGCATGCTCAAAATTAAAAGGAAGAACGATTAAATTTCTTAAAGGTAATTCGTCAACCGATCCATAAACACAATATTCCGCAATACTTATTGTTGAAATAACAAGCGGCACAGTCTGTTGAAGTAAATAACGAAAATAACCGTCAGCGTTCGTAAACAGAGGGTCTTCATCGTTTAAAAACCGGATAAAAAAGCTAGTATCCAATAAAACACCCTCAGGCATCATAACCTCGAATATTTTTTAATAACTCATCGGGATTAACATTTTTTATCCACTTCTTAGCTTTTTCTCTTAGTTTACCAAGATATTTCTCGTTATATATTAAGTCATAATTAATCAAATCTATAAACGACAAGCTGCTATAATCAAATTCGCCTGTTTCCGTGTTTTGTCTTCCTTTTGCTCTAATACCAAACGTCTTATAAAGAATATTATTCTCTATGTCAGCTAAAAATTTCTGAGGCGTTTGAATAGTCAAAATTCCAAATTCATTCGTATATAAACGGATACTGGCTTTTTCTTTACCTCCCACATTTATTATTTTGCCGTAAAAATAAAATTCAGCTTCAACCCAATTTTCCTTTGTTCGATAAAAATATGTTTGTTTATCGATTTTCACTTTACTCGATTTGGGCAGAGAAGTTCTGATTTCGAAAGTGTAATCCTTTTTTACCGCAGTCTCCTGAAATGTTTCGATTGCTTTTGCCGTGTTGAGTTCCAAAAAATCAATAGATTGCTTAGATTCTATTTGACCGAGCAATGCGCTAAAGCCAATAATAGTTTGAGCGCTTGTTTTAAATATATTTCTGATTGAACCATCTTCTATGTGATAACTTACAAGCGGTCTTTCCTTTCGATTAGTTGGGAATAACATTCGTTCGGTTTGTTCAATCACTTCCACTAATTCCTTTATATCGAAATTATCCGATGTTATTTCCATATTACCTTTGAAACCGGAAATTTTAATTTCTATGTAATTCTCACTTTTCATATTCCAAGTTACAAATTTTTACAAAAAATGTTTAGTAAATAGTTGCACTTCTCAAATGGGCATTTAATAAAAAATTCGGCTTTAAACAGGATATAATTTCAATCCAAACATCGTAAACTTATTCTATTCGCGCATTAGCGGCAAAAAATAAAGCCGCGGATGCGCGAATGTTATTGGAA
>CAYNUJ010000391.1:0-1768 GCA_964400095.1 uncultured Melioribacteraceae bacterium | reverse complement strand
TTATTGTTGACGAGAATAATAATAAATTGAAACCATTTTTTTATCCGCGTAAATCAGTCCAATCTGCGTTTATCCGTGTTCTATCGAGCGGCTCGTCATGCATACGCTGCATATCTTTTATTGCAAATCGCAATAATTATCATTAAATTTATGGATACAAATGTAACCATATGGCTACTATAGTAGCCATAGAATTTGGGGCTTGGACAATGATATTAAATAAAATATTAAATCATATTTTCACTTCGCCAAGTACAGTAATGGTACTTAGGGAACTGGAGCGGCGAAATGAAGGAATAACCGGTAGAGAAATTGCAAGAATGACGAATATTTCACATCGTACGGCGCTAAAGGCTTTGGACAATCTTGAAGCATTAAAACTTGTTAAGCGAAGGATTGCCGGGAAATCATATTATTTTACTCTTAACCGCAGACAATTTTTAAATAGAAAAATAATTTCCGAAATATTTAATACTGAACGTGAATATAAGCAAGTGATTTTTAAAAGAATTTCTGCCGTTAAAAACAGCAACACTGTAAGTTTAATAATATTCGGAAGCGTCTCGCGAAATGATGAAACTTATGGAAGCGATCTTGACTTATGCGTTGTGTACAATAAATCTAGAACAGAAATAGAAGAAAGGATAAATATTCTCCGCGATGAACTTTATAATGAATACGGCGTTACATTAGCTCCATTTTATATTACTGAAAGAATTTTCAAACAAAAAGCCAAGAACTTACAACCCCCTGTAAATAGTATAATAAACGATGGAATTCTTATTTTTGGAAAATCAATCAATAGGATAATTCATGGTAAAAAAAATATCCAGACAGCGCGTTGACTCCTATAGGTTCAAAAATTTTCAAAAAGTGGCAATAAACTTTATTAAAGGAGCGGAAATTGCGGATGAATATGAATTTTGTAAAAAGTGCCGTTATTGCGATTTGTGCTACACCTGAAAGCAAATTAAAGTAATAATTTATAAATGAGATAAAAAATGAGTAAACAAATAATTCCGATGGAACTAATTGAACAAAGGATATTCTTTTTAAGAAATGAAAAAGTTATGATAGACCGCGACCTAGCTGATTTATATCAAGTGACAACTAAGGCTCTTAACCAAGCTGTAAAACGAAATATGGAAAGATTCCCTAAAGAGTTTATGTTTAACCTAAATAGAAGTGAGAAAAATGAACTGGTAACAAATTGTGACCGGTTTAAAACTTTAAAACATTCAACTAGCATGCCTTATGCTTTTACAGAACAAGGCGTTGCTATGTTAAGCAGTGTTCTTAAAAGTGAAAGAGCAATTCAAGTAAATATACAAATTATGAAAACATTTGTTCAATTAAGAAAAATGTATCTAAACAATAAGGAATTAGCGGATAAAATTTTGAAGTTAGAAAAAAAGTATGACAAACAGTTTAAATTAGTTTTTGAAGCTTTAAGGGAATTAATTATCCCGCCGGAACAAAAAAAAAGGAGAATAGGATATTAAAGAATTATTAATTTTTAAGGAATTTAATTATTAACGACCCTATAGATTTTACGAAGCGTGTAAAGCGTCCGCCGAAGCAAAATACGAGTACGAGTAGTAATTTCTATGAATTTGAATATCTAAAATATTTTGAGTTATTCATTTACATGCGAAGGCGGATTATAGAATTGAAAATTAAAGGAAACTTTTTTTATCCGCGCAAATCCGTCCGATCTGCGTTCACCCTCCTTGGGCGGGTAAATCCGCGTTCCATTGAGTAGCTCGCC
>CAYNUJ010000390.1:0-1780 GCA_964400095.1 uncultured Melioribacteraceae bacterium | reverse complement strand
AAGCTCTGCTTAAAAAACATATAAGCGATAAGCATGATGTTTATGTCGTTAACAGGAAAAACCCCTCGCTGCTGAAGCACAAATACCTTTCGCTTTCAGGCAAAACAAAATTCATTGAAACTTCCTTTGAAGATTTTGTTAGCGGCGGGGGAGAACTGGAAGGGATACTGAAAAGTTAATTACTTTAACTCAGCTCGGCATTAAAATAATCAATTATTATGAGACTAAAACTCGCAGTTATTTTTTTATTATTGTTTTCATTTTCGGTCAAAGGACAAAGTTTTTTTGAGCGCGACTGGAAAACGGCAATAGATACCACGTGGGAGCAGATTTATTCGACCGATGAAATGCTGACGGTCTTCGATTCCGTGTGGACAATAATTATGAAAGAATATGCATGCTTTCAGTATTTGGATACCAATTGGGACAGCTTAAGACAAAGCAACCGACAAGAAATTGAAGGCGGTATAAGTACAGGGCGGTTTACTGCTATTCTAAATTACCTCGGTATAAAATTAAAGGAATCTCATACATATATTGCCGACCCGGTAATAAACCAGAATTTAAATCCAAAGCGCGGAATGCCGGTTATTTTTCAGGGCGGCTGGGGCAGCGGGATTCACTTCGGCGCGGGATTAAGTCCGATGCCGGATAGTTCCCTGCTGGTATATAAGGTGGCGCTCAATCATCCGCTGGGACTTGAAGTCGGAGATGTGATTTTGGGTTACGAGGGAGTTCCGTGGAAAAAGTTATACAAAATACTGCTTGAAATGGAGTTCCCAACGGGAGATATAAATGTTCTTGGCGGTAACGACAACAGCGTTACGGAAAATTGGTTAATGGGCGCGGGAAGAAATTGGCATCTTTTCGAAACGATAGATATTAAAAAATATGGGACAGGCGATACCCTCCACTTGCCGACGAGCCTTCTGGAAAATCATGAATTCGATTTATATCATTCGGGTCAGCTTCCCGTCCCGGGGGTTAAGTTCCCGGAGAATGTTTCAAGAACTCCGATAACCTGGGGAGTTGTTGAAAACACAAATATCGGATATGTATATATCTGGAGTTGGTACGACAGGAACATCTCGACAAAATTTTATAACGCCGTAGATTCTTTAATAAATATTCTTAACGTTAAAGGTTTAATATTTGACGTTAGGGTGAATACCGGCGGCTATTTTAACGGTACCAATAGAGGGCTGGATTTGCTATTTAAAAAGTCTCCGTCGAATTTGGGACTTGCAATAAGAGATTCGGACGAAGACCTATTTTTGTTGAGGCGATTTAATACTTATCGTCTTAATGCGGATTCAACAAAATATTTCGACGGTCCGATAGCGGTATTAACCGGTTCTTTGACAATAAGCGCGGCTGATTTTTTTGCCCTTCGGCTGACGGAACATCCAAACGTTAAATTATTCGGCAGTCCGCCATCGGGATCTTACAGTTCGCTAAAAAGAAAAAACGTCGGAAGGATAGTAATTTCGTATTCCTATTTGAACGGATTTATCGATAAGGATTCAATTAGATATTTATCGCATACAACTTTGCCGGTTGATTATGAGGCGAGCTTCACTCCGGAGGACGTAATCAACGGAACCGATACGGTGGTAAAAGAAGCGATTAAATGGATTAACGAAAATATTATCCTTACCGTCCAAAATCCCCAAATAGTTTCGGAATATTTTTTATCGCAGAATTACCCGAATCCCTTTAATCCGACGACGAAAATTAAATTTTCAATTCCTTCCGTTGAGACGCAATATCCCGACAAGTC
>CAYNUJ010000389.1:0-1781 GCA_964400095.1 uncultured Melioribacteraceae bacterium | reverse complement strand
CCGACTCCGTCGGACCGATTACTTTTTGGACAACCCCGACGAAGCCTGCCTTGCCGTCAGACAGGTAATCTATCAAACAACCGCACAACTTTATAACGTAATGGATGATGCAACAGATCGCGTCGCTTTACTTCGAATTTTGAGAGAAAGACATCTCAGTCATCCGGCGGTTGCCGAATTCTTTCGATATGACAAGTAGTCTTTTGAGTCGCTTCAAACACTCACACTTATCATCTCATAAAATTCGTTTATAATTTTAGTTCAATTTATACTCCCGCCCCAAATGTAATTCGCAAAGTTTTCCATGCTATACCTTCCGATTAGGGCGAAATTATTAATAGGGATTTTCTCCGATATTCGCTTTAGATTTTTTAGATCGTAAATATCCGGACTTTCTTTCACCTCAAATGCAAATCCGTTTAACAGAAAATCAATTTCCTTTCCATCTTTCCGGGCATAATATTGAGGAACGCCGTAATTTGATAACTGATTGTAAAGAGAATTTTCAAACTGTTTTCCGGAATTATTTGATACTAAAACCGCCGCAAGACCGTTATCCGTAAAGTAAAATTTTTGAGTTTTTGTTATTTCCCTATCCGGATTAGTTGAAAATACATTTACTCGCTTGATAAAGAATGTATCCTCAAGAAACTGCAGATAATTTTTTATCGTTTCGCGTGAAATTTGAGTTAGCGAGGCGATTTTGCTTATTATCAATTTAGAACCAATCCGTGAAGAGAGTAGTTTTAAAAGTTTCTTCACATTTTCAATATTTCTAATATCTGTAAGTGATTTCAAATCAATGTAAATGTATGAATTGATTATATCATTCAATAAGTCAATTTTATCTTCTTTAGAATCCGTTAGCGCCGCTTCAGGAAAGCTTCCGAATTCAATAAATTCGGTGTAATAAGGATTTAATTGCTCGTATTCATATTGGGAAAATTTTGTAAACGGGAAAACCGATTTATTAATTTTTATTCCTTTAAAGTTGAGAAATTCCTTGAAACTTAATGTCCTCAGTTCAAATACTTTTTTTCTTCCGGCTAATGATTCGGTGAACATATTTTTTAAGTAATATGAACTTGAACCCGTAACTATAAATTTAATTTGATAAGTATCGTACAAATATTTTATAACACTCGACAAATTTGGCAGCAGCTGAATTTCATCGAGGAGAATGTACATTTTTTCGTCAGGTTTTATCCCTTTCTGCTTTATCGCAAGGATTATATTGTCGTAATTTCTCTCGCTGAATAATTCCCGGTTATCCAAACGTTCTAAATCGATGTAGATTTTATTGTTACTCTTTATTTCTGTCAACAATTTTTTCAGAAGCGTCGTTTTGCCGGTTCGACGCATTCCGGTTAAAACGGTAATTTGTTTGTTTTCAAGGTGCTTGACCAAATCCTTAAATATAGTTCGTTGATAATACATTTTTCTATTAGTTTTTGATTGTATATTACAAAAATAAATACTTTTAGTCAATTATATTATGCAAATAGTACAACTATATGATAGTTTAACTATGCAAAAAGTTTAACTTATTGTAACTTAAATTTCAGCGAACAATATAGCAGATTGACCGCCACGGGTGGATAAACCCGCTCCGCTTCACTTCGCTCGCGATGACGCACACACGTCATTACGAGGAGCGGAGCGACGAAGCCTGCCTTGCCGTCAGTCAGCTAATCTGTTGAATGTATCCATTTGGGATATAGCGAACAGTTCAACAGATCGCTTTACTTCACTAACCTTGCCGCTCGCGATGACGGGTATTT
>CAYNUJ010000388.1:0-1832 GCA_964400095.1 uncultured Melioribacteraceae bacterium | reverse complement strand
TTTGAAGCAGCTTTCTTAACACATCTCTGCTTTCAACGCTTTGAACGTTATCGTCTCCAATATATTTTTTTGCGTTAGTAAACTGAGCGGAAAGCTGATCGTCCAAATCGGTTCTGTCGGTAATTAGAATAATTGTAGGACTTGAAAAATGTACGCTCCGCATCAAAAGCCGGGTTAAAAAAAGCATTGTGAAACTTTTCCCCGAACCGGTAGCTCCGAAATACGTGCCGCCTTTACCATCCCCATTAGGTTTTTGATGTTCTATGATATTTTTAAATAATCTGTTCGCGGCGTAATATTGCGGATAGCGGCAAACTATTTTTTCGTCTATTTTCGAACTATCGGGGAAGTGTATGAAATTTCTTATTATGTCGCGAAGTCTGTTTTTGTTGAACATTCCCTGAATCAGCGTGTACATGGAATCAATTCCGTCAACCTCTTTTTTTAGCCCTTCAACTCTCCGCCACGCGTAATAATATTCGTAAGGAGCAAAGAAGGAACCGGCTTTGTTGTTTACTCCGTCGCTGATAACGCAGAAAGCATTGTACTTAAATAGTTCGGGAATATCCCGTTGGTATCTGACGGTAAGCTGAATATAAGCGTCGTGTATTGTCGCTTCTTCTCTAATGGCGCTTTTAAATTCAAATACAACAAGGGGCAAACCGTTGATATACAAAATACCGTCCGGTATTCTTCTTTCCGTTCCGGTTATTTCAAGTTGATTTACAAATTTGTAAATGTTTTTATCTACTGAATAGGTTTCTTGTTTATCAGCGACAATACTTTCCACATGCTTTTCGTCGGGATTTCTAAAATCAATAAGTCCCGAATAATCAATAAGCTCAATGAAAATATCTTTTTCGTTCGGGTCTTCCCGTTTGAGAATAAACCCTTCCGAAATTAAATTCATTATTGATTTATTGCTTTCGTATAAATCCGATGAAGGATAAGTTTTTAATCTTCTGACAATTTGCTCTATTTCGTTTTCCGTTATGTTCTCTTTTTTATAACGCCGGCGTAAAAAATCTTTTAGATCGTCCTCAATTAAAACTTCATCCGTATTGCGAACAAGCGAGTTGCCGTTTACGTGCGGAATATCTTCCTTTGCCAGTAAGTCTATAAACGCTTGTTCCAATTTTTCTTCTGTGAATTTCATTTCTCAATTATTTCCCAATGTCCGCCTTTGTCGGGACCTATTCTTCTAACCAGTTTTTCTTCTTTTAATTTTGCTATTTGTTTAGCTATAGCTCTTCTGCTTACCCCTATTAAAGCAGCCAATTCGTTTGTGGTAATATTAGGATTATCTTTAATAAACTCGAGAATTTTCTGTGAACTTTTCTGTGAACTTTTCTGTGAACTTTTCACCGAACTTTTCACCGAATCTTCATCATAAACCGGTTCAAGAGCGGGAAAGTTCATACGAATGAAGTGTTCCATAAAAGTAAAATTATCCTTTGAATATGCTTTTAGAATTCTCGGCACGCCGGAACCTAATTGTTCGACCATTTCCAAATCTTTGAATATCCGCATAATCTCTTTGTTGCGTGGAATTGAAACGCCTTCGAAAAATTCATCTTTGGTTAGTCCTTGCGGTAAACTTCCCGCCGATGTTATTTCCAATCGGTCGGAAAATATCTCGAACTTCGGCGGAATTTCTTTTGTGTAATCGTTATGCACAATTGCATTGATTACAGCTTCTCTAATTGCGACGGCGTCCCAAAGGCGTTTTTCAATTCTTTCTTTAGAAGTTATTTTCGCCGACGTTCTATTTTCAATCTCCAACTTATCAAGCACGGCTTTTGTGGCTTTTATTAGCGAGCAATAACCGTATT
>CAYNUJ010000387.1:0-1858 GCA_964400095.1 uncultured Melioribacteraceae bacterium | reverse complement strand
CTTGTTTTTGCGGCGGCGGGGGGCTTTAGTCGTTTACCCGCCTTTGGCGGGCAAAGCTCCCCAAGTTCTTTTAACTAATTAGGGGTTTTATTATGGTACTTAAACGCATTCGTGTTGGTTCTCATCGTGTTACTGTTGTTTTTTCTGCAGGGCGTTATCTCGTCCATTTTAGTCCGTCTATCTTTTCCGGCTTTTCTTTTACTTGGCGGTTTTCGTCCCGGCAGTCCGCTTTTTCTTTTGCTCAGTTTCTTATTTCTAATAAAAAATTTCTAAAGGAGTTAAAAAAATGATGATCTATAATATTTTAACTTTAGTTTCCTTCGCTTTCCGCCGCGGCTGTTCTTTCTTCGGCGGGCGTCCTTATCAGTCCGCTATTAAAGGCTATCGCGGCGAGTTGGTTTTTATGTTCGATAAAAAATATTTCGGCGGTGATTTTATTCAGTGGGTGCGCTGGAATTTTGACGCTTCGGATTATAAAGAAAAATATCTGATCTGGAAAGGGAAAGAATATATCGCGATGTTTCTTTTAACCCCTTATGTAATTCATTCTAAGTTTTTATTCTCTTTCCGCCAGTTCGCTAAATACGGCTTAAATAAAGTAATGTTTTTTAATCAATAATTAGTGAGGTGATTAAATGATTTATCTAAGTAAAAAAGAAGTGAATAAATGCAAATCGTTTATTGAATTAATGGATTTGATTATTGAAAAATCTGATAAGAAAAACAATACTTCTAAAAAATCTAAAAGGAGGTTCAAAAATGGAAACTCAAGAAAAATCAAAAATGAGCAGAAAGGATAGAATCTCTATCCTTAGAAAAAAACTTGCTTCCCTCTCTCCGATGCAAAGACAAGCAATTGCCGATAAATTAGGCATCGTAACAGTCGAGGGGCGTTCTTTAAGTACATGCAATCAAGTTCTTTTAGCTTTGCAACTCCCAAATCCTACTATCGTTGGCGGGTTCAAACAATGGCTTAAAGCCGGTCGATATGTCCGCAAAGGCGAACACGGCGCTTTAATCTTCTTTCCGGTTGGTCAGAAAGACGAAAACGGCGATGTTGAAGATGCGGAAAAATTCTTTGTAGCCGCTGTTTTCGATATTTCTCAAACTGATGAACTAAACAAAAACTAATATTAAACAAATAGGCGCGGCGGCTTAGTCGCGCCGGGAGGCTTAAAATGTCACAGACCTTAAGGAATCTTAATTTAGATTATTCAGATCTATCAGAAACAGCAAATTCTATTCTCTGTAATTGCGTATTTGAAACTATTGAGGATTTTTCTAAAATTATTATTGATTTAAGTAAATCCGCGACCGACGTAAAAGATTTTATTCAGAAGTTTCTGAATATTATTCTATCGAATTTCTATGAGAATTATATCCAATATGAGTTAATGAATTATGGCGAATTGGATTTTTCCGATACTTCCTTTGTTATGTTTTCAGAAACCGGAAGTCACGTTAATATCGAGGAAGTTTATAATCTTTTATTAAAATCTCTTTTAAATTTATCAAATGGAGAAGAATTATGAAAACTGTAATAACTAAAGATGGGAAATTAGCAACGCAAATTTCATTACAAGAATTACGCAATATCAAAAAGAAATTTGAGGAATTGCATAATAAAAATAATAAATCGCTATTTGATATTCTTTCTGAAATTATTGAAAAGGATAAAAAACAAAACAAAAAACCTTTATAATCCTTTATATGTAAAGGTTTTTTTTTCATTAACGATGTAGACTCATGTAGACCCGTCCACATGAGTCCGCATCAATTTTATAAGGAGGTCTAAAATGACTTTACAAGATTTCGCATCGGATTTGGTTTCTAAAAACCATTTTATCAAAGCTTCTTT
>CAYNUJ010000386.1:0-1863 GCA_964400095.1 uncultured Melioribacteraceae bacterium | reverse complement strand
TTGTTGAGCGAATCATACACGAACAGAAACTCTTCATTTTTCTGCTCTAATATTGTTTCTAAAGACAGCTCTAATAATTTCTCGATGGATAACTCTTTGTTTGTGTACATCAAATTATAAAGATTATGGCAAAGCGCTTGAATGTTATAAGGCACTGCGCCGGCAATTCTGTATATCTTTACGGCGGTTGCCTTACTAAAATCCTCTCGAATTTTGGTGAAGTTTCTATGAATAAACGTCGAATATTCTTTTTCAGGTATTACATTAAGATATTTTGTTTTCCCCGCTCTGAAAAGAGGATTATTGGGATTAGTAAAAATATTATTGAACAAATGCTCTTTGGAGCCGCAAAAAATATAACTTACTTTTGTCTGATGCTGTATAAACGATCTGACTTTCTTCTGAAAGTTAAAACCATTCAAACTTGATATTTCCTGAAATTCATCAAAAAAAACCGCAACAAGCATACCTTCTTTTGAAAGCTTATCCGGAAGTTTCATTATATCCTCGAATGAGAGATGTATTGATTTTGGGGATACCGATAATTCAATTCTTGGTTTTCCCGATTCGTCAACCGTCATATTCGGCGTAACTCCTCTTACAATATTCTTTATCGAAGTTAGAATTTTGTCAATTGATAAACCGGAATTTTTTGCATACTCGTCCGACATAGCCGTAAGAAAATCGCCGACCGTATTTATTTTGTAGAAATCAATATAAAACCCGGCAAATCTTTTATTTTTTCTTTTTATATCGTCAAACACATTCAGTATTAAGGAAGTTTTGCCATACCGTCTTGGAGCGTATAAAATAATATTCTGGTGATCGTTAATGTCCTTAATTAATTCTATTTTCTCAACTTTCCTATTAAAGAATTGCTTTCCCTTTACTATTTTACCAAACGCAAACGGATTGGGTTTGTACTTCATTTTCAAGCCTCGATGTTTTTCACCAAATAGTATTTCACCATTTAGTGAAATATAATGACGCGAGTATAAATTAGCAAATAAATATTTGCGCTGGCGTTACATTCTTTAGGTATGTTCTATCAGGGCTTAATCGAAAATTTCACTAAATGTTTACATGAATTTCGTTATTGGTCTTTAAGATAAAAACCTAGCGAACCACTCCTTCCTCAGTGAATCAACTTCTTTCCGGTGTTTCTTAAGGAAATGATCGCCCTCTTCCAGCATTATCAAACGGAATTTTCTTTTCAGATCAATCAGCTTTACCGCCAAGTCCAAAGAATCGTGAGGCAGAACGCGGTTGTCGGCATTTCCGTGAATAATTAGTATCGGCGTATCGGCAAGCTTCTCAGGAAATTTTACAATCGACCGGGTATCGCAAAGTTCGTTAAATTCTTTTGTATCGACATTACCGACATATGATTCATATAATTTCCTCATAAAGGCGCTTTCATTTGCGTTGCACCTCAAATCGGTTATACCGCCGGTAACAATTGCCGTTCTGAAAATATTTGTCTTGGTCAGAGCAAGATAAGTCATCATCCCACCGCGGCTCCAGCCTTCAATTGCCCACCGTGAGGTGTCCGCTTTTTCTATTTCTTCCGCCAGAGGAATTAGATTTAAAATATCATTTAAATCTCCACCGCCGAATTCGTCCTTTCCCTCGCCGCCGTCGCTTCCTCTGTATTGAGTCGAAAGAACAACATAGCCCCAGCTCGCAAGCTGTCCGAAAATACCGCGCGCAGTAAAAGAATCAATCGCGCCGCTGCCGCCGTATCCGCCGCGGCACCAGATAATGCACGGAAATTTGCCGGACGCCCGAGGGTATGCAACGTAACCTTTTACCTTAAGTCCGTCTGACAAATAAGTGATTTTCTCCACTATTGTTTCCTCAATT
>CAYNUJ010000385.1:0-1870 GCA_964400095.1 uncultured Melioribacteraceae bacterium | reverse complement strand
AATCGTTTTTAATTTAAAAAAAATTAATGATATTTCCAATTGTGTTTCCGCATTATTCCATCTGTCGCTGTCGAATCATGGTTAATCCGCGTTCATTGGCGTCCAATTCTCTCTCCGTGTTCCTCTGCGCCTGCTTCGTGGTTCTTCGTGCAGCTTCTTTTGTTACACGGAGGTTCACGGAGGAAACACGGAGAGCGCAGAGGAAGAGATAGGGTATTCAGTCATTTGTCATTTGTAATCATTAGAATAGAATAATCGCTCCCCTATCCTATCGCTGGAGAGGGATAAGGGATATGGGTATAAATATTGAAAGCCGTTGAGGAGGGAAAAATCGTATGATTGTATGGATGAATGGTTGAATGCCTGCCCTATGGCGCTTGCGTTTTTTCAGATAAACCAAGTAATTGCAAGTCTTCTTTCATGCGCGTGAGTATGGATGTGTACATTTGATACCTCCGATTTTTTAATGAATGTTGATTGTGAATTTAAATGGAAATATATAACTTACAACTAATCGAATGTGTGTGTGTTGAAAATTGCAGCTTTACTCGAGAATCTGCCGTTTTGCGACTGTCCGCCGTCTCTTTGGCGGGGCTTAGTTCAACCGGCAAATCAACCCAACCGCAGTAACGCTACGGCATTTTCGTAATTTTGGGGTTAACGTTGTTCGTGTAAAATTTCTGTTTAAGTTTTGAGTGTTATGAATATTTTTAATAAATATAAATTTGTTGCAAATAAGCTGCATCGCTGTTCGGTGCGGACGGTTTAGTGGTTATATGAGGTAGAAATTGTATCAAGATTTTGCAAAAGCGTATTCTGAATGTTCCAATATTTTACGTCAATTTGGGAGAACAACGGAGGGTTGCCAATTCAAGGCTTTGGATGAAGCTGTTGAAATTTACTTCCTGATGTCGATCAAAGTAGCCATGAATAATTCTAATGCCATATCTATCTTATTGCAAAATAATCTTCCACTGGAGACAAATCATATTGTTCGGAATATAATGGAGACATTCTTTAAACTAAACTGGGTTGTTAAGGATAGAAATCGCCCAGCAATGTTGGAACGCGTAAATCAACTCGAAGCGACACCATTTAATAAATATGAAAAAGAATTAAATTTTATCGGGAAACACTTAGATAAACCATATACTCCTTTTACCATTGATGATTGGGAAAGAAGAAAGGAATTGCTGGAAGAAGAAAAGAATTCGCAACCTCAATTATTACGCGATGCCAAAAATGGTATTAAAGAATATAAAGTTGCACCATCTTTCGCGGACATAATGGGCAAAGAGTTCAGAGTAAAATATTATCATTTTTATTGTTTTATTTCTGCTTATGTTCACCCTTCACCTTTCTTAAAAGTTTTCCTGTTAAATTTTGATCAACTTAATCAATCTCCCAATGAGGTTATGTCTGGTCCCATTAAACAATCTTTAACATTTGTATTAATGTTTTTAGAATTAATTTTGGGTTATTCGATATCCATTTTCCATCCCTTCGCCCAGGACAAAAACCAAGAAAGAATGAGGTTATATAAAAACATATCAGAAATAGCGACGAAATATTACGGAGGTTTTAGAGAATGACCGAATACCCCCATATAACGTTATAAAGGATTCATCTCGAAGCCCCGACGAAAAGAATCGGGGTAAACACTGCCGAGAAATGCTATATGCATTCCTCTGAATAATCCGGTGTTGAGCTAATCCCCGCTAAAGTTACGGCGGACAGACCCTCCTTCGTTCGGCGGCTGCCGGACTTCGGCGGACAAGCTGGGAGAAAAGCGGCGCCGTTATACCGGAGGAGAAAAGTATTACAGATGTATTTTTGTTCTTTGAATTATTGAAGCGAAAGAGAAACTTTC
>CAYNUJ010000384.1:0-1898 GCA_964400095.1 uncultured Melioribacteraceae bacterium | reverse complement strand
TTAATGGGAACTTACGAAGGAACTTTAATTATCGATCTTGGAAATCCCGCCGAACCTAAGGTAGTAACGCTTATTACCGGTCCCCGGTCTATTTGGCGCGACATAAAAGTTAATGATAAGTACGCTTACGTTGTATCGGAAGGCGGCGGCGGACTTCAAATTATCGATTTAAGTAATCTTCCCGCTTCGGCTTCGTTAGCAAAGACCGTATCTTCTTTTTTTACAAGCGCTCATAATATTTTTATAGAAAACGGTTACGCGTTCGTCGTCGGTTCTAATAACGGTAACGGGATGCATATCCTCGATCTCTCCGACCCGGTTAATCCGGTTGAAACGGCTTATTATTCCGCAAGCGGATACATTCACGACGTTTATGCTTGGGGAGATACCGTTATTGCAGCCTCCGGAGGAAAATACGCAATGGTTGATATTTCGGATAAAACTAATCCTGTCAAAGTTTCGGAGAGCGCCAGTTTACAGGGATATTCACATTCAGGATGGATGACAGAGGATAAAAGATATTTCTTCGGGACCGATGAATTTAATGCGCGCGACCTGACAATATTCGATTTGAAGGATAGAAGTAATTGGGATACGAAAGTCTATTCGTGGCAGCATCCAGATAATACAATTATTCATAATATTTTTATTAAAGGGAACTACGCCCATATTTCTTATTATGAATCCGGTTACGTAGTGCTCGATATTTCCGACCCGCTGAATCCGTATTTGATTGGGCAGTACGACACTTATCCGACCAACAAC
Source organism: uncultured Melioribacteraceae bacterium (assembly GCA_964400095.1). Lineage (GTDB taxonomy): Bacteria > Bacteroidota > Ignavibacteria > Ignavibacteriales > Melioribacteraceae > CAYNUJ01. The sequence continues at coordinate 1,133 of CAYNUJ010000384.1, read as the reverse complement.
CCGGATTATAACGGAGTTTGGGGATGTTACCCTTATTTCGAATCGGGTCTGACAATTATTTCCGATATGGGCACAGGTCTTTACGTACTGAGATTTACTCCAGCCGATCCGCCTCCGATGATAAGGGATGTTCAATTTGATGATTTTGTTCTAAATACAGATCCGGTTAAAGTATTGACAAAAGTAACGGATAATAATAATGTAAAAGAAGTTAATTTATTTTATAGGACTAAAATTAACGGAGGAACTTCAAAGTGGGAGATGATAGGGAACCCAGCCGCAGCTTCAGGTCAATTCGAATTTACTATTCCCGGTCAGCCCGCAAAAACGAAAGTGGAATTTTACTTTGCCGCTTCGGACGACAGCGGTCATGTAACAACGTCTCCGCGAGGCGGAGGAGGATTAAACCCGGTAGTAGGAATAAATCCTCCGAGTGATTTCCATTCTTATCAAATTGTTATTGCCGGTCCGCCGGTAATTCAATCCGTTATACCGGATGTTACGGATATCAACGTTGCACGAGGCGAAAGAGTTGAATTCTCTGCAATCGCTGTTGATACTTCGGGATTGGAATTAACTTTTAGATGGTATTCAAACGGTTTTTCGAAAAGCGGGGGTAAAAGCTACTCGCACGGCACCGCATTCGGCAACGTTCCTCGAGTAGATACGGTAAAACTTGTTGTGAGCAACGGATTTTACTCGTTAGAACGGTTGTGGTATGTACACGTCGGCATAGCGGTTTCAGTGGAAGACGATCTAAATAACATGACCTATAATTTAAGGCAGAATTACCCGAATCCTTTTAATCCATCGACCACTATTAGTTTCTCAATGCCGGAAGCCGCCAATGTTAAGCTCACAATTATCAACATGCTTGGGCAGGTTGTAGCGGAATTAATCAACGGCAGTTTAAGCGCAGGCGAGCATAGCTTTAATTTTAACGCCGGGAATTTACCGTCGGGAACTTATTTTTACCGCTTGGCAATACTGCCGGAGTCCTTGGGGCATTCGGATAAATTACAAGCCGGCGATTTTGTTAAAGTAAAGAAAATGCAATTGATCAAATAGCTTAATAATTATAAAAACTTTTGTGTAAACCGGTAATTATAAACCGGCTGCATTAAATTTGTTTT
>CAYNUJ010000383.1:0-1917 GCA_964400095.1 uncultured Melioribacteraceae bacterium | reverse complement strand
TTATACGTATCCGGTTCCATAACAACGAGAGGCGTATGAGAGTCTTGGAATAAAATTTTATTAAAAGATTCGCTCTCGTGCAGTGCGTCTTCAGTCTTTTTCTTTTCGGAATAATCTTCCACAACGCCTAATCCGGAATTGATTTCTCCTTTTTTATTTTTTACACCTTTAAAATGAATGCGCACATAAGTTTGTTTATCTGCAGTGACTGAAGAATAAAGACCTTCATAATAAGCGCTGCCCTCGGATAACGATTTGCGAACGCACTGTTTTATTTTTTCGTCTTTAAGCATTGTAAGCATATTCAAACCGATTAGAGCCTCTCTTGAGGAGCCGATGATTTCAATAAATTTTTTATTGCAGTGGATGATAACGCCTTCTTTGGTATAATGAAATATTCCCAGCGGCGACTCGTCCACAATTGTTCTGTATTTTTGTTCATTCTCAATTAATTCGAATTCTATTTTTTTCTTATCCGTTATATTTCTCACATTCGCAATTACGACATTTTGCTTATTGATTACGGCGGATTTCAAAACGACATCGCACCAAAATTCTTTCCCGGATTTTTTTAATATTTTCCATTCAAAAGATTTCGGACCCTCGATAGAGGCGCTGTGAATTAGTTCAAGCGCTTTTTCTTTTGTGTAATTATCATCGTTGGAATTCAGAATATCAAGATTAATGTTAAGTACTTCTTCTTTACTTTCATAACCGAACATCTCAACCATAGTTTTGTTAACTTCAATTATTCTTCCGGTTTTCGCGTCGTGAATGAAGACAGCCTCAGTTACGGAATCGAATATTTCTTGAAAATTTTTCTCGGATTCCTTCTTAGCTTCATCCTTTTCCGCTATCAGTTTTTCGGTTACTTTATAAAGCGATTCATACTTCTGCCGGTAAGTGAGAAATTGGAACAAATCGCTTGACGCAAGAGACTCCTTCGCTTTTCCGCCGCGCTCGAATATCAATAGATAGCCGGTAAAAATGAATGAATATAGAAGTCCTGAAATCACTTTTGCCGAAGCGGCGGTAATTAATAAACTTAGGAAAAAATTATCTGTCCCAATAAATATTCCCGTCATGAAAAGAACGCTGTCTAAAACCAATATCGGTATTACAGTAAAAACAATTCTGAGAAACAGATTCTTTATGGATTTGGAGACCTTTTCAAAAAGGATGATTATGAGAAGCGAGTCAACTATCAGAGCCATTGTCCCTGAGACGATAATCCTCAGAAGTTCGTAAAAATGTAATTGGAGTGTTGAACTTGGAATAGTTTCAATTAGAATGTTTAATATTATTCCCAATATGTTAGCGAAAATTATTCCGTAGATCATTTTCCGCGCTTCCTTTGCATCTTCAACGATGTAAATTATGAGAATCATAAAAATCGTTACGGGGAATAGCACGGTGGAACCGAAAGATATATTTATTGTATCGGTTATCTGCACCAATTCGTGTCTTGTGAGAATGCTTTGAAAATATTGGAATATACCTATTACCACAAATAAAAACGCAAACCCGAATTTAACTCGAAGACGAAATAATAAACTGATAAAAATTCCGATAACGGCTATTACAATTATAAGATTTATGACATTTCCTAAATTTATCATTGCGTCTTCCCGCGGATAAGCTAAAATATTTTTTGATAAATACTTTTCTATTATCTGTTTACTATTTAAAATCAAAATAATCTTATAATATCAAAAATGCAATTCGTTTAGTGTCTATTTAATTTCTTCGTCTTAGCAAACGGATTATTTTCTTGTAAACTGTTTTCAAAAGAATATGATTTTTCCATCGCCAAAATGCCGGATAATGAAGAAAATTTTTTTTTGCTAAAGAGGATTTTTTTAATAAGTTTAAATAGATAATAAGTATCTTAGGTATTATTAAAATTTTCGTTATGGA
>CAYNUJ010000382.1:0-1925 GCA_964400095.1 uncultured Melioribacteraceae bacterium | reverse complement strand
CGGATTATCTCACAGAGTTTCACAGATTGAAAGTTTTTTCTGCGCTAATCTGTGCCTGAATCTGTGTTAATCTGTGGTTTGTTTTTTTACTACAGATATTGTTTTCATCGCGGCTTGGCGCCTTTGCAGTGAAATAAAAGCCGTTAAAACACTTCTGATTTCCTCATATTTTATAATTATCCATTATTGAAAATGATTATATTTCGCATTAAAATTTTAAGAGATAAGTATGAGAGAGAAATACGAAGCGGTAATAGGTTTGGAAGTTCACGCACAGTTATCCACAGAAACAAAAGCATTCTGCGGATGCTCTACTAAATTCGGCAATCCGCCGAATACTAATGTTTGCCCGGTATGCCTCGGTCATCCGGGCGTTCTTCCGGTTCTCAATAAAAAAGTTGTTGAATATTCAGCGCTGATGGGTTTGGCGACAAACTGCAGAATAAAGGAAAAATCAATTTTCGCGCGTAAAAATTACTTTTACCCGGATCTACCCAAGGGATATCAAATATCGCAGTTTGAGGAGCCTATCTGCGAAGACGGTTATGTTGAAATTAATACCGGAGACGGTTCGCGGAAAAAAATAAGACTGCTTCGTATTCACATGGAAGAAGACGCGGGGAAATCCATTCACGATCAGGATTACGATACGCTCGTAGATTTGAACCGCTGCGGTACGCCGTTAATTGAAATTGTAAGTCAGCCCGATATCAACTCTGCAAAAGAAGCCTCGGAATATTTGAAATCCCTGCGGAAGACGGTTAGGTATCTCGACATATGCGACGGAAATATGGAAGAAGGCTCTCTGCGCTGCGACGCCAACATTTCCGTTCGCTTAAAAGGGGAAAGTAAACTCGGCACAAGAACCGAAGTGAAAAATATGAACTCTTTCCGTAATGTTGAAAGAGCGATTGAGTTTGAAATTGAACGGCAGATAAATTTAATTGAAGACGGCGGAGCGGTGGTTCAACAGACGCTGCTTTGGGACGCCGACGCCGGAGAAGCCCGCCCGATGCGCGGCAAAGAGGAAAGTCACGATTACCGCTATTTCCCCGATCCCGATTTAGCGCCCGTTATAGTTGATGAAAAGTGGAGAACGGAAATAGAAAAACGTCTGCCCGAACTGCCCGACATAAAAAAAGCGAGATTCTTTTCCGAATACAATTTACCCGAATACGACGCTTCGATATTAACCGAGGAGAGGGAATTAGCCGATTATTTTGAAAACGCCGCGAAAGTTTGTTCCGATTTTAAATTGGTCAGCAATTGGATAATGGGAGACGTTCTGAAAATAATAAACGAGGAAAAAGTGGCTGTATCGTCTTTCCCGATTTCGGCTGAAAATTTAGGCAGACTTATAAATTTAATTTCCAACAATACAATCAGCGGTAAAATAGCTAAAGAAGTTTTCTCCGAAATGTTGAAAGAGAATAAAAACCCTGAAACGATTGTTAATGAGAAAAATTTAACTCAGATTACGGATACGTCCGCCATCGAAGAGATAATTTCTAAAATATTAAATGACAATTCGGCGCAGGTTGAACAGTATCAAGCGGGTAAGGAAAAAGTCTTCGGTTTTTTTGTCGGACAGGTAATGCGGGAAAGCAAAGGGAAAGCGAATCCGAAAATTGTGAACGATTTACTGCGAAAAAAGTTAAAAGATTAACCCCGGTTCATCCGCTCGTCGGGATTGAGTTGAACGCAAAAGATTTACGCGGTCAAGTTTTTGTAAGCGCATCATACCTTAGTGAAACATGCAAATCCGGAAGCGTAGCGCGGTTCAATTAATATTTCCGGTAGAAATTGAAAAACGCGGGATGATAATTCAACCGCTCCGCGGTTGTAGCTCTTTTCTTTTTCGCAAGTCCCCGAACTTCGTTCGGGGTTATTGTAAGTTCGACTGCCTTCGCAGTCGGAGATTGGAA
>CAYNUJ010000381.1:0-1937 GCA_964400095.1 uncultured Melioribacteraceae bacterium | reverse complement strand
CAACGGAAGTAAGCGTATAGTGGAAAATATTAATATCGTCAATATACCAGCCGTCGCCTTCCACATAGGAATCGCTTTTGAGCTCGAATTTAATTTTAATACTCTGTCCGGCAAATTCGGCGAGGTCTATTTCTTCTCTCACCCAACCTGAAGAGCTGCCGTCGTAAACGGGTTCGCCAGCCGGCTGGAAATCTCCGCCTCCGGGCTTTGTCAACGCGCCTCTTACCGACTTCCAATTTGCTCCGTTATCGCTGCTTATTAGAGTCTGCCCGTAATCCCAGCCGCTTTCTATATCGTATTTTGTCCAGAAAGATAATCTCGGCGCATCAATTCCCTTTAAACTAATTTCATTCGCGGTTTCCAATTTTACGTCCGTACCGGAAGAATAATTGCCAGTCTTGCTGTCTGTAAAACAACTCGGCTCGGAATAATAATCTTTTTCGGTAACCGTCCATTTTTTTGTATTGTTCCCGGAGACCGACCAATTGTCGGTTATATTTGAACAATCGTCATAATAAACGCTCGCCGGGCTGCCCACATAAATACCGAGAGTATCCTTACTCATCACCGTATTCCCCGAAGTTGTAACAAGCGCAAATTTAAGCAAAGTTCCAACCGGAGCGTTATCCGCCACTAAAACGCTGAAAGCATTTTTCAGAGTGTCGCTCTCCTGGGATTTCAGGGTATCGATTGAAATGGAATTGAAAGTGGTGGCTAAATATTCCGACGCGCTTATTAATTTAAAATTAAGATCGCCGGCTATATCCAATCCTTTATTCCGTATAAAAAAAGTAACCGTAAAGCTATCGCCCGGATTAAATATATTCTGAGAGAACGAAGCGCCGGTTAAACCTACGAATCCTCCCGCCGCCCAGGCAAGATATAAATTCATCTGAACGTTCTCCATTGCAAGCGGATATATTCTGTTCTGCCGAGGCCAGAACCCGTCGGCGCCGGAGCCGACTTCGGGAGTCATTGCAAGAATTTTATTTTTTTCCGACTGCTCGCCGTACATCCAATCGTCGGAATCTCCGTTAACCCCGTAAATTATAGCGTCGGAAATGCCCCAAGTATAATGATTCTGAGCGGTCATATCTTTACCGAATTGACGGTAAATAAGAGAATCGGGCGTTTCTTCGGGTTTATATCCCCAGGGCATAATCAGCAGATTAGAATATGTATGATAATTTAATGCGTTCATAAAATTATGCGCGTTGCAAAAATCTCTTATCGCCTGGGTTTCCGGTTCGCTGAATGCGGCGCCTCCTCTATAAACTTCCGATTGCGTATCCGGACTTGAACCGTTATCATCGTAACCCCATTTAAAACCGTAATTTCTATTTAAATCGACTCCATAAGTATTATCATCGTTTAATCTACGGTTTTTACGCCACATTCCGCCGCCGTTTGGATTTGTGGAACGGTTGTATTCGTATCCGTCGGGGTTAATTACAGGCACAAAATACATTTCCCGGTTATCAACAAGATAAGTAACCGCCGGATCGATACCGTAATTTTCGAGCAAGTAATACATAAAATAAACTATCGTCATCATCCCTTCCGGTTCACGGGCGTGAGTCAGCGCGTCGTACAATACTTCCGGTTCGTCTTCGTCCGCGTCGGGGTTATCTGAAATTTTTACCATAAATATATCCCGTCCTTCGTAAGATTGACCAATTGAAGATTTCACTGTAATTAAATTCGGATATTTCGCGCGCATTGTGTCCAAGTGAGCTTGAATTTCGTCGTATGTAAGATATCCGCCCATACTTCCGTAATCGAAGCCCTGCACATTGTAGAGATTTTTCGAGCGGATTCTTTCCGTCTTTCTCTGAAGCGAGTTCATTTTAGAAAGATTATTATAATATTCTTGCCAGTTGTCGATAAGAACCTGATAACCGAAACCTGAACTTTTGAGAATGTTGAATTGCTCATCG
>CAYNUJ010000380.1:0-1947 GCA_964400095.1 uncultured Melioribacteraceae bacterium | reverse complement strand
ATTACGATTACAATACCGAAGGCGGTTTGTATAAATCGAGCGACGGCGGGAACACATGGATGAAAATATTTAACAATAGCAGAGTAAGCGGCATTGATATTGACCCGGCGAATTCCGACAACATATACGCGATGTCCCCCGCTTGGTATATATTCAATAATTCTTTGCATCCCGGAATTTTCAGTTCAACCGACGGCGGAACAACATGGATTGATATAACCGACAATGCGGCAAACTTAGCCGGAAAATTCATAAAACTCAACCCACACAATAATTCACAATTGTTTTACGGAAGCGACGGCGGGGATGTTTGGATTAGGAATTTAGCAACTTCTGTTCGCAGAGATAAATCAAATCTTCCTTCTAATTTTGAATTGCTCCAGAATTATCCCAATCCTTTCAATCCGGCAACGACAATAAAATATTCAATCCCTGCTGTCATTGCGACATCGCCGAACGGCGGGGGAAGCAATCTCTCAAACAGCTCGCAGCATCAACAGATTGCTTCGTCGCAAGCTCCTCGCAATGACGCGTTGGTTCAACTGAAAATTTACGATATACTTGGACGAGAAATAGCAACGCTTGTGAATGAAAACAAATCGCCGGGGAATTACGAAGTTCAATTCAACGCTTCGAATTTATCCACAGGTATTTATATTTACAGAATAAAAGCCGGAAATTTTATAAAGACGCGCAAAATGTTACTAATAAAATAGCGGGGACATAATGTCAGTAAAAATAAAACAACTTTTTGTCATAATTTGCTTAACTGTTTTTTCATCTATAACAGCTCAAGTTAACTGGCGGAATATCGGTCCCGGCGGAGGGAGCGATTTACAGACAATCTTAATTCAACCCGATAATGCAGACATTCTTTACGTAGGCGGAGATATCGAAGGATTGTTTAAATCAACTAACGGAGGCGTTGATTGGAACTCGCTTAATTCAAATCTCGCTACCGGTCCTTGGACGCCCGACGTTTACTGGACAAATCAATTCAGTTATGATCTCTCGGACAATACGTATAATACTATTTTTTATTGTTCCGCTGTCGCGATGTTCAAAACTACAGACGGGGGGAATAATTGGGAACTCCTCTTCCCATCGGCCATTAATACCGAAGACGATTTTATCACTGTTCAATCCATGGCTCAGAACCCGAATGATTACGCCAATCTTTTCGTCGGAACCGACGGCAAAGGATTCCATAAATCCGACGACGGCGGAGTAACATGGACTAAGGTTTCGGTTCCAATGGCTGATTCGGCAAATGTTTTTGGCGCGGTTGTGACGGCTAATTCCGAAATTATACTCGGAACGTCCGACGGCGTTTATTATTCACCGGATTTAGGCTCCACCTGGGTAAACAGAACCGCCGGACTGCCGCATAATTACGTATGGAATTTGAAATACGTATCAGGCGATATTTTCGTAACGCTTCCCACTTTCGGTACGCAGGGAAACGCAGGCACATTTTCCGGAGGTTTTTATAAAAGCTCTGATATGGGACAGACATGGATTGATTTGAATTCCAATCTGCCGAAAATGCAGAGCGACGGAATGTTTTATTATTACTGGAAGTTCACGGTTAATTTATTAAATCCGAATACAATTTATATCGGTACGGCTGTCGGCTATCCTGATGAAACTCTCGCCGCGTTTGAGGATTGGGGAGTTTATAAATCGATAGACGGCGGGGTTTCCTGGCAAAGGAACGATCTTAATTTAACTCCCGGCTGGATGGACGAAACGTTTTTCGACGAACGTCACGCGCTTCTGCTTGCCATCGCTCCGAGCGATACGAACACAATTTACTGGGGAAGAGACTGGATGAATAAAACTACCGACGGCGGAAATACTTGGAAGCAGATTTATACTAATAAGGTCGGTAACGCTTGGAAAGGCAACGGGTTTGAATTAATGATGACCGAAACAATGTCGTTTTCT
>CAYNUJ010000379.1:0-1955 GCA_964400095.1 uncultured Melioribacteraceae bacterium | reverse complement strand
ATCGAGCCATTCATTATTAATGAAGGATTCCAAAATTTCTTTTTCGTATTTATCTTTATTCCAACGATGATATTTCATGACACAAACATAGCTCATTGTAAGACTTTTGTCAACAAACCAATTTCGGTTAGATAGATAAAAACATATTTCCAAAAGTAGAAATTTTATAATTCCTACTTTTTCAACGCTTCAATCAATTGTTTCATATCATCCGGCAGGTCGGAATCGAATTTCATAAATTCCTTTTTATAGGGATGAAAGAATCCAAGCGTTTTCGCGTGGAGGGCTTGACGCGGCATAATTTCCAATAAATTATTTACGCGGGATTTCATCTTAGGCAGGGTTATTCCGTAAACAATTTTCTTGCCGCCGTAAATTGCATCCCCGAAAATCGGATGATTGATATGAGATAGATGAACTCTAATCTGATGCGTTCTTCCGGTTTTCAATTTAACTTTAAGAAGAGTTGTAAATTCAAATTCCTCAATTACACTGAATGTTGTATGAGCGCTTTTCCCTTCCGAATCGGAGATAGCAAATATTTTTCTGTCGGATTTGCTTCTTGCAATATTGCCTATTATCTCTCCTTCCAACTCCTTAAAAAGTCCCCAGCAAATCGTCCAGTATTCCCGCTCTGTTTTTCTTTCGGCAAATTGCTTTGCCAACTGCGCGTGTGCCCATTCGTCTTTTGCAACAAGGAGTAAACCGCTTGTGTCTTTATCCAAACGATGGACAATTCCGGGTCGAGCAGAGTCGTTAATATCGCTTAAAGAATTGGTGTGATGAAGCAAGGCGTTAACAAGAGTGCCGGTAAAATTTCCCAATGCCGGATGAACTACCATTCCCGCGGCTTTGTTTACAACAAGTAAATATTCATCCTCATATACAATTTCAAGCGGAATGTCTTCCGGTTCGGCTTTTTCGGGACGCGGAGTTATTGGGATTTTCAAATCAATTATGTCTGAAGGGTCAATTATATAATTAGGTTTCACTACTTTGCCGTTCACTAAAACAAAACCGGCTTTGATAAGTTTTTGAACTTTTGTGCGTGTGGCGTTTTCTAATTTATTCGTAAGGAAAATATCAATCCGTTCTTTCTTTTTTCCTTCTTCAACCTCAATCTTTAATATTTTCTCGTTTATTATCTTCGCCATCGTTTAATGCCTGTTCATTATCATGAACCGTTAAATCCGGCTCTGAAAGAGTTTCCGCATCGTTCTTGGGTTCTTCGTGCGGTTTTCTGTTAAAATAAAATACAAGTAGGAACACTCCTACTGTAACTGCTGAATCGGCAATGTTGAATATAGGCCATCGATTGTAAGTTCTGCCGAAAATAGAAAAATCAAAAAAATCGACATTAAAGAAATCTACTACCTTTCCATAGAACAGAGGTGCGTAACCGTAAAATAAACCGTAAAACGCTCTATCAATAAAATTCCCCAAAGCGCCGGCAATAATAAGTGAAAGAGATAATCTGTACGCAAGACTTTTATCCCGATTGAGATACAAATAATAAATTAATCCAACAGCGGCAACCAAAGAAAATAACGAAAGGAAAAGTTTGGCGTATGAATTCACGTCAATCCCAAATGCCATGCCCGGATTTTCAACAAATGTAATTTTAAAGAAATCGCCGAACACGGGAATACTGCTTCCGTAATTCATTCCTTTAACTTCCACACCGAGAAAAGGAATTGAAAAGCCTTTAACAATTAACTTGGTTATCTGATCAATCGCTAAAACAATACCGGAAAAAATTAATACTCTCAATCCGAACCTTATTTCTTGTTTTGCATTTTCTGCTTGATCTGAAGACAATGCTGTGTATGCGGCACAGCAAACAATCTGTCCTTCGGAATGAGCGGACAAGTGGGACACAAGTGCTGCGGTTCGTCAATGCATTCGATACAAACGCCGTAAGTTCCGGTTTCAATTCTAGCGAGAGCGTCTTCAAG
>CAYNUJ010000378.1:0-1992 GCA_964400095.1 uncultured Melioribacteraceae bacterium | reverse complement strand
AAGCATCACCGAGCATGTTGCATGCATCGGCATAACCCTGTTGGGCAGATTTACGAAAAATGGACTGATTGGAATAATCGTCCGGTTATAGCGTGCAACAAAAAAGGAGATTACGTCGTTGCATGGAGCGACGACAACAGAACAATACTGGCGCAAAGATTCGCCAAGAATGGTTCTAAAATCGGAAGCAATTTCAAAGTAAATGATAATTCATATATGAATATAAGCAATCCATCTGTAGCTGCGGCTTCCGACGGTTCTTTTGTAATTGTTTATTCGACGGATACTCCTTCCGGCGGTCATGATCTTTTCGCGGCGCATTTAGATAAATACGGATCTAAAATCGGAGTCGATATCAAGATCAATTATAGGAGGGGGCGTAATATATCGTCTTTCGGATGGGGAAATCAGGTATCGGTTAACGGAGGGGATAATTATTTAGTGATTTGGTCCTCATTCTATAAAAACAAAAGTGAAATATTTGCTCGACAAATTGATAAACAAGGTAATTTAATAGGAGATAGTTTCATTGTAAGCGATACATTATCTTCCAAATCGTACTCATTCCCGACCGTAGGAGCTTCGGACGGCGGCAAATTCCTTGTAGCTTATGAGGGCGAGGGAGTTAACGGCAGAATAGTTGACGACTCGGGGCAATTTATTTCGGATGAATTTTCGATTTTTTCTTATTCGTCGTCGTGGTTTCCATGCGACGTCAATTCATATAAAGATTCTTTGTTCATAGTAACTTGGACAGGCTTAGGGCTTGGATACAGGGTTATGGATGCAGACGGAAACTTTGTCACGGAAGCAATGAATTATTCTTTTGAGGACGGACAAACTCATGGCGGTATTTATGCTACTCTTTCGAAAATAATAAACAACGAGTTTTATGTTACTTTTTTTGAATATGTGTCCAATGCAAAAGTAATTCGGCTGCAAAAGTACTCATTGGAAAATAAACCGTTAGGAAATTTTATAGCAGTGTCGGATGCAAAATACAGTTCTTGGCAAACTTCTCCGACTGTATGCACAAATCCAAATGGCAAGTCGCTGGTTATTTGGGAGGACAAACAAAACGGTAAACGCGATTTATACGCACGTTTATTCGATGAAAATTATGAACCAATCGGTGATGATTTTATTGTTAACGAAATTTCGGATCCGAATTTTTATTTGATTGATAAAAAAGTAGTTTCGATATCCGACGGTAGTTTTATTGTATGCTATATAGCTAAAATAGATAATCAGTGGAACGTTTATTTACAAAAAATAAGTCAAACGGGGGAAAAGATCGGTCGGCGGGTTATTGCAGGTAGGATTTATTCGAGCACAACCAAAATTTCAATAAATTCGAACGGCAAAGACGAAATTGCAGTTGTTTGGTTTACTAATTATTCGGGTTATTGTATGTGGCGGAAATATGATCCCAATTTAACCGCTCTATCGGAAGGGAAAAACATATTTAAGACAAACAGCGGCAGTTCTTTTTATGGCGCATCTTTTAATATTAATGAAGATTTGAAAACATTTGCTGTTTGGGCGCCGAAGGATAATTCAACTTCTAATTCCGGAAAAAAAATATTAAGTTTAATTTATGATGAAAACGGGAAAGCGATTTCCGATACAAGCGAGATATTCGCTCTTAATTCAAGTTATGGTATTGATAATTTGACCGGCTCTTTGGATAACGCGGGAAATATAACTCTTTTATGGAAAGATAATAATACGCTTAATTATTTTAGAAAATTAAAAAATGAAAGCAATGCTATTTATGAAAGAATTTACGCGAATTCTTCTTCCAATCCGCGGATTGTATTTGCAAAAAATAATAAAGTGTTTTTAACCTATACATCAGGGCAATATATATTTTTTAAATTCATTAATGACAATGTTCATCAAAGTAAAGAGGGAGTGATTTTCAAACTACCCTCTCTCGATAGATATTCACTACGTTATTACACGGCAAACGACGCCTCAATCTTTAATAAC
>CAYNUJ010000377.1:0-2005 GCA_964400095.1 uncultured Melioribacteraceae bacterium | reverse complement strand
GTACAATTAAGAATTATCTATTAAGAAGATTTTACAACTTTTGTATCTTTTACTTGCATAAAAGATATCCTTTACTTATTTTCGCAGCGGCTTACTTATAAAGGACTCTCTTGAAAAGACTTTTCATATTATTCTTTTGTTTTAACGCCGTTAGCGGTATCTACGCTCAATGGATTACTCCGCCTTATAAAATAAGAACATTTCTGCCATCGTCGGATTTTCCTCTTTATACAACGGAAGTTGACCTTAACGGCGACGGTAAATTGGAGATTGTAACCTTGGATAGTAAATCCTTCAAATTTTTCGAGAGCGATTTCTCCATCATTGACGCCGTTAACGTAAGGAACAGCGGCGATACGTTTGCGGAATACCATGTAATTAAAAACGATACGGGCAATTTGCTTTTAATTTCATATTATTCTACTCACAAGGTTGAGCTTTGGGCGGTTAAAATAAGGCACAACAAAACGATTTACCAGAAAATATTCTACAGCTTTTATACCGGAAGAATAACACCCTATATTAATATGAATTATCTGCCGATTAATAATAATTTATCTGTCATTTTCATAAGCACTATATATCCACTTAAACATGATTTTAGACGAATAATTGCAATTAATCCGAATACTTTTGAGGTTCTTTGGGAAAGATTTACTGCGGATTTTATAAATAAGTCAGAGTATTTTCCAAAATCTGTCCCCGGCGCTTTTTATTATACAACTTCGGGATATTTCAATCAGGTTTATTTTTCAAACAACACTTTTTACATGACTGACGATGAAAAAGACGAGACTTACATTGACACATCTTTTACTTCAAAAATATATCCTAAACCGGACCCTTCGGCAAAGGATTATTCAACAGACAGTTCATCTTTCATCGTTAAAACTTCGTTGGACGGGAAAGTTCTATGGAAAAAAAGAATCGGAGGAAAATTTACTTATACTTACTTCAGAGGCTCTATTTCCGACAGTATCTGCATTGTAGAGCATAGGAACAGACGAACAAATAAATCTAGATTTTTAAATCTTTTCTTAAAAAATGATTCGCTTTCCGAACTTTCTTATTCCGATATTTCATCTAAAGGATTGTTTTTTGTACAAAAGGGAGACGGCTTTTTATTCATAAGTCAACCTGAAAAGTTTTCTTTTCTCTCCATCTCAAACGATTCCCTGTTTGTCGATAGAACCGTTCGACTGACAGACGGCGTTCGGATTAATTGGATAACCGGGAATTATTATATTGGAAAGAATAAGGATCAGCAATTATATTTTTACGACAATAATTTTAATTTATTGGCTAAGATGACTTCTCCTAAAAATAGATTTAATTTTAAATGGTCTAAAATTTATCAGAAAATTGTGCTAATGCAGAAAGATAATTCAAAATTAATTGAATTTGTTAAAATCCCTTTTTACGCGCGGCTCTCAAATAATGGGGCGCGATTGCTGCTTTTTATTCTGCTGGGCGCAATAATAATATTGCTGGCTTTTTGGGTTCTAACCATGAGAATTTCCAGAAGAAAAATTGCCGAACGGAACAAGGAACTTAGCGTCAAACAGAATGAATTGGAGATGGCTACCGCGCAATTGATCCATTCGGAAAAACTCGCCGCTCTCGGTACGGTTGCAGCGAGTTTTGCTCATCAGTTGAACAGCCCAATCGGAGCTATTCTTAACAGCGGTCAGCGGTTGACGGAAAATATGAAAAATGAAAATTTGGATTTGATAATAAAATCAGCCGAACATTGCAAGTCGGTTATCGGGCGTTTTCTCATTGCTTCGAGAACTCAAAGAGACGATAAATCGAGCTGCTGTGAATTCAATGATATTTGGGATAATTGGCGCGAACTTTTCTATAATGAATTCACGAACTATAAAATAAATATTATAACGAAATTTTCTCATTCTAAAAATAAACTTGCTATCGGCGCCGGCGAATTTCAAGAAATTTTAAGCAATATTATGTTCAACGCAAGGGATTCAATTATTGAAGCCGATAA
>CAYNUJ010000376.1:0-2023 GCA_964400095.1 uncultured Melioribacteraceae bacterium | reverse complement strand
ACGCGAATTTATTTATTAACGCAATGGATGCCATTGAGAATTGCGCCGTGCTTGGCAGTCAATTCAGAACAAACGACAACGGAAAAAGCTGGACAAAAATGAACCCGCCGACAATAGACGACGCGGCAATCGACGTATCTGTCGTCGATTCGCTCCATTATTGGGCGGCGACGGAAAGCGGAAGGATTATCTCAACCTCGGACGGCGGCGAGAACTGGACGGTTCAGTTTGAAAATAAAGAATTAACCTCGTTTATGAATTACGTGAAAATGTTCGATTTAAACCACGGCGTTGCAATGGGCGACGCTCCCGATCCTATGGGCGCGCCGAGCGATTCCAATAAAGCGCTCTTTTTAAGAACAACCGACGGCGGGGACAATTGGCTTGCGATGGAAAATAATTCGCTCGTTTTCGCTTCGGGCGATCTTTGGCGGCGTTTGGATTTTATTTCCCTCGACGTCGGCTATTTTTATGAGAATTTCAACGTATCCAAAATTAAGGGAGTACTTAAAACAACGGACGGCGGAAACAATTGGAATGTAATTTATCCGGCGTCAGGCGTACAGTTACTAAAATTTTATGATGAAAATCTGGGTTTTATCATTTCCTACAACAGCCAATTTAAACCGAGTTTGATGAAAATTATTGACGGCGGAATACATTGGGATACTCTCTCGCTAAAGATGACCGGATATGGGAATGATATTGAATTCATAAAAAACAACCCTGCAAAAATCTGGATTACGGATTACGACAACTTATTTTTTAGCGACGATACAGGAAAAACATGGTCAAAACAGACTTTGACAAATAGCAGCATTAAAGGAAGAGATATTGTTTTTATTGACGAAAATCATGGATGGATTTTAACGGAATCGGGCGTTTACTATACAAATACCGGAGGAGTAATTTCATCCGTTAAGAACGAAGGGATTAATATCGTAAACGAATTCAAACTTTTCCAAAATTATCCCAATCCTTTCAACCCAACAACTCAAATCAAATTTGGACTGCCGGAAGCTAGTAGAGTAGTTCTAACTATATACAATATTCTTGGTGAAGTGGTTGAAACATTGATGAACAAAGAAATGCCCGCGGGCGTCCATAATGTTAGTTTTAATGGAGGTGAATTAACGAGTGGTTTGTATATTTACATGCTTCAAGCAGACGATTTCATTTCAACAAAGAAGATGATGCTGATTAAATAGCAATTTAAAAGTGGTAAGTTATCCCCTGCTCCAATGTTTTTTGACGGAATTCGCGGCACTCCTTTGCTTCACCGCTAAGACGCTGAGCCGCGAAGGAATATAGAACAGATGACGCAGATTAAACGGATTTACGCGGATGGGTAAAAACAAAGAAATAATGAGTATTTAATATTACATGTTCAAGATGTACGATTTACTGCATTTGGTTAACCATTCATTCAACCCCCCGTCAAATTTATCCGATATCTTTGCTTTACGTTTTCCCCCCTTCATTGAAGGGGGGAATTAAAGGGGGGTTGCCTCTAATTATCAAAATGATTTGAAAACCAATTGTATGAGGTGGTTGTATAGAATAATTTACAGAGTCGGCGATTGCGGGAATCTATTCTTCATGCAATTCGTGTCCGGATTGGATAGACCGCGGATTTACCCACCCAAGGCGTGTGAACGCAGTTTAAACGGATTTACGCGGATGGGAAGAATTACAATTAAAAATTAGAAATTGAAAATTGAAAAGTTCTTTTTCGTGTAATTCATGTAAACTTGTCCCGATTGTTTTTTATCGGGATTCGCGGCTATCTTTTCTTAACCGCTAAGACGCTGAGTCGCAAAGGATACTTGAGATGTAAAGAAATATGGATATATAATATCCTCATTCATCCATACCAAATCCTATATTAAAGTAGTACATACATTCATACTAAATTCCATATTTAAACCGCTCATACAAAGTCTATATTTTAGCCGCGCATACAATCATACCAAATCCCTTATTCAAACCTCGAGTTCTATTGAACCATATAAGAAATATAAGG
>CAYNUJ010000375.1:0-2040 GCA_964400095.1 uncultured Melioribacteraceae bacterium | reverse complement strand
ATTTTTGATTCCGCCCTGAAAATGAAATGATTTTGAAGTATTGTGCATTCCCCAAATTAGTTTATTGTTTTCATCTTCCAGCCATCCGAAATCAGACATTATTTCAAAAATCGTTTGTCCTTCGCCAACGCCGATAATTATAATTTTTGCGCTCTCGGAAAGACTAAACTCTTGTTCAAATATTTTTTGTTCGCTTACTTTAAGTATTGAAGCTATCGGCTCTGCAGAGTTTGCAAGTTTTATTATATCCGATTGTAAATCAGATTTTAATTCACGGTTAGCGGCAGACGGTATTTTTTTAATAATATTTTGATTTGGAAATAAGATGTCCACTCCGCCCGTGTATGCAACAAATAACCTTCCCGCTTTATCAAACTTCATATCCATTACGTTAAAGCCTCTGTAATAATTAACTTTTTCATCAAAATATTTGCGAACCTTTCCGCTTATTGGATTAAGCCGCTCTAAGCCCGCATCGCTTCCAACCCAAAGGTTATTCTCTTCGTCGATTGTTAAAGCCGAAATGTTATTACTCGAAATACTATTTGATTTTTGACCGAATCGAAAGTTTGTAAATTTTCCATTTTGAATATTTCCCCAAAATATGCCAAGTCCGGCTGTCCCAATTGCTATATTATCGTATTTTTCACTTTTGGCAATTGCCGTTATTCTATCCGCCGTGGTATTAGTTCTAAATTTTTCCGGTATCTTAAGAATATTCATTGGCTGTTTGTTAGGGTCAACTTTATATAATCCGTTCAGTATTGTTCCTATCCAAATGTTTCCGAAACTATCCTGCAATAATGAGAGAATGCCGGCTGATTTGATATTGTTCGTACTGCCGCCGTCTGTAAAATGGAAAAAATTATCATCTACGGGATTGTATCTATATAACCCGTCGCCAAGAGTGGCCAACCAAAGAAAACCTTCTTTATCCTTTAATATTTCGATAACTCCTTGCGTAAGGTATTTTAAGCTTGAATTGGAAAAGAGTTCAACCTTTTCTATTTTTTTTGTGTTACGATTATAAATTGATAATGATCGTTCGCCTCCAATCCATAGCCTGTTAAATTCATCTTCATAAAGAACCAATAAAGAAGCGCCCGCATTCATCCTTCCTAAATTATTATATAAATGAAATTCATCGGAATCTTCGTTAAAATAAAATACTCCCGAACCATAATCCGCGACTAACAACTCTTTATCAGAAGTTTCAATAATTGAGAATATAAATCCATTTGGGATCTCTTCATTGTTTAAGATAAATTTCTTTCGCTTTGAAGTCATTGTTTTCGGATTAAGTAAGTGCACTCCGTGTACATCTGTACATATCCAGATTTTATTATTTTTATCAATAAAAATTTTACGAATGATGGGCTGATTTAAGTTTTGTTCACTATCGAAATTCACGCTTTTAAAAGTATTGTTTTTCCTATCGTATTTTGCGAGTACATTGCTGCCGCCAATCCACAAGTTGCCGTTATTGTCTTCGTTTATTGTTCTTATTGAATTACCGGGCAAACTCGAGCTATCCGACGGGTTATTTTTGTAAACCTTAAAATTATACCCGTCATATCTGCTTAATCCGTCTTCTGTGCCAAGCCAGAGGAAACCGTACTTATCTTCATAAATACAATTTATAGTCGGATTTGAGAGACCTTGCGGAATCGAAAGGTTCTCGAACACAAAACTTACTTGCGCAAAAATAAATGTCGGGTAAGTAAAAAATAATGCCGCCGTTAATAGATTGAGCAACAATATTTTATTGATATTTTTCGCAAATAATTTATTTATCATAATAAGATATATCCATTTTGTATGTTATTATTGCATCTTAATAACTCATGTTACGCAATATTTTTTTTGTGTAATAGACAGCAAAAAAAATTTGTCGTCGCGAGCGTGACAATTTGCCGGCATGCAGAATTATACAAACTATTAACAGGTTACCCATCTTGTCTGCGGACAGGCTTCTCCCGACAAGCAATACTGTCAACTTAAGGAATATTGACCAAATTATTAAGTTGTTAATGTGGCTAA
>CAYNUJ010000374.1:0-2045 GCA_964400095.1 uncultured Melioribacteraceae bacterium | reverse complement strand
AGAAGGAACTCGGAATAGGCGACTTCACCAAAATACCTAACGGCGGACCTGGTATTGAACATAGAGTACAGCTTTTATACAGCGGCGGAGTAACCGAAGGAAGGATTTCTTTGAACAGATGGGTTGAACTCTGCTCTACAAATCCCGCGAAAATGTTCGGTATGTATCCCAGAAAAGGCGCGATTGTACCCGGAGCCGACGCGGATATAGTTATTTGGGACCCCGAAAAAGAGCATACAATTTCCGTCAACACGCATCACATGTGCGCCGATTATTCGATGTACGAAGGAAGAAAAATTAAAGGGAACGCCGATACGGTTCTTTCACGCGGAGAGATTATCGTTCAAAATAATGAGTTCTTCGGCAAGCCGGGCAGAGGCAAATTTATTAAACGCGACGCATACGGAACGGCGTGGCAATAACGGCGCTTTCAATTGTTCTATTCAATAATATTGGGAAATTATGAATTCATTGTTTAATTCCGAATTGATCGAAACCGATTTATCGAACCTCTCGGGAAGCGGTTTAATAAATGAAGATCTTGCGGCAACGAGAGTAAGCGAAAGAACTTGGGGGACATATAACTTTGCCGCCTTATGGGTTGGAATGAGCGTCTGCATCCCCACTTACCTGCTATCCAGCGGACTAATAGCGGGCGGAATGAATTGGTGGCAGGCTCTCCTTACAATCACCCTCGGCAACGCGATAGTTTTAATACCTATGGTTCTTAACGCGCACGCCGGCACAAAATACGGCGTGCCGTTTCCAATTCTGGCGCGAGCTTCTTTCGGGGTTCTCGGATCGAATGTGCCGGCTTTGTTAAGAGCGGTGGTTGCCTGCGGCTGGTTCGGAATTCAAACTTGGATAGGCGGACAGGCGTTCAATTCGTTGATTATCCTTCTTCTGCCTCAGTGGGCTGTCTTTTCGTGGGGACCCGCCATCGGATTTATGATTTTCTGGGGAATGAACGTTTACTTTATCGTTAAAGGAACCGAATCGATTAAATGGCTCGAATCTTTCGCCGCGCCGTTTTTGCTTTTAACCGCTTTGGGACTGCTTATTTGGGCTTACATAAACGGCGGCGGATTCGGACCTATTTTAAATCAGCCGAGTAAATTTAAAACTTCGTGGGATTTTTGGAAATTTTTCATCCCTTCGTTAACGGGAATGATCGGCTATTGGGCTACTATCTCGTTAAACATACCCGACTTTACGCGATACGCTAAAAGTCAAAAAGCTCAAATAATTGGGCAGGCTATCGGATTGCCGCCTACGATGGCGTTTTTTGCTTTCATTGGAATTGCCGTAACTTCAGCTACGGTAGTTATTTTCGGCGAAGCTATTTGGGATCCGGTGGTTCTCCTTTCCAAATTCGAAAGTCCCGTACTTATTTTCATCTCGCTCGTTTCATTAATTATCGCTACGCTCACGACGAATATCGCCGCAAACGTGGTTTCTCCGGCAAACGATTTCGCGAACTTATTTCCGAAAAAAATCAATTTCGTAAAGGGCGGATTGATTACCGCGGTAATAGGTATTTTGATGATGCCGTGGAAACTCCTTTCCGATTTCAGCGCGTATATTTTCGGGTGGCTGATAGGCTACTCGAGCTTTTTGGGACCGATAGCCGGAATATTGATTTGCGACTATTTTATAATAAGAAAGCAGAAGTTGGAAGTAAAGGACTTATATATTCGAAACGGAATTTACGAATACAAAAAGGGCTTCAATCCGAAAGGAATGATAGCCCTCGGCGCGGGGATTTTTATCGCACTAATCGGATTGTTGGTTCCGCAGGTAAGATTCCTTTACGACTACGCTTGGTTCGTCGGTTTCGCAACGGCTTTTTCAGTATATTACTTTTTGATGAAGGATTATCAATCCGCTAATGACTGAGTTTGACCCAAATTATGCAATAGAAAAAACCTATTGCATAATCGACTAATGCATATCATACTTTGGAGAAAAGCCGGTTAGGTGGTTTATTTATCCCAAAATTGTCAATAGAACAAGTCTATTGACAATTCGACTAAGAGCGCCTAATG
>CAYNUJ010000373.1:0-2053 GCA_964400095.1 uncultured Melioribacteraceae bacterium | reverse complement strand
ATGCATAATGTAGAATGGCTGCGTCAGAATAGAATTTTGGATGCCGTTCCTAAAACTGTACGTGATGTTTCGGATAACAAAAAATTTAGAGGATTAGAAAATATTTTTTACGTCAACTCGGACAATAAAGTTCGCGACGCGGTTCAACTATTCAACGAGAAAGGATTTTCCCAACTGCCGGTGTTCGATGAATCTTTGAAATCTGTTGGAAGCATGGTTGAAAATAAAATTCTTAAACAGATTTTGGACGATAACTCAATGCTCGATAAATCCGTTTCGGAAGTAATGGGCGAACCGTTTGCCGAAATTGATGCGAAAGCGCCGATAAATGAATTGAAAAACGTATTGCAGCAAAACGGAGCCGCGCTTGTAGTTGATTTCGGAAGAATAACTGATTTTATTACTTTATACGATTTAATTGATTTTGAATAAGGAGATTGAAATGGGATTTTCAACAAAAGCGATTCACGCGGGTCAAGTGTCTGACGAAACAACCGGCGCGGTTATAACGCCGGTTTATCTTACTTCAACTTATCAGCAGATTGAACTCGGAAGTCATAAAGGCTACGAATACGGACGAACACACAATTTAACCCGCAAAGCGCTGGAAGATAATATTGCCGCGCTGGAAAACGGAAAATACGGAATTGCTTTCGCTTCCGGTCTAGCTGCAATTCAAGCGTTAATGGGACTCGTTAAATCGGGCGATCATGTAATTGTTTCAGATAATGTTTACGGTGGAACTTACCGTTTGTTCGAAACGATTTATCGGGATTACGGCATTGATTTTTCGTGGGTCGATATGCGCGATATCGAAAATATCAATAACGCGATAAAATCGAATACAAAAATCGTATATGTTGAAACTCCAACTAATCCGATGCTGAATTTAACCGATATATCAGCGGTTGCGGAATTATGCAAAAGGAACGGATTCATTTCAATTGTGGATAATACTTTTATGAGTCCCTATTTTCAGCGTCCGCTCGATTTGGGAGCCGACGTTGTCGTTCACAGTTCGACAAAATATTTAAACGGACACAGCGACGTTATCGGCGGAATAGTTTTAACCGGCGACGAAAAGATTTACGAAAGAATAAAATATATTCAGAATGCCGCGGGCGCCGTGCCTTCTCCATTCGATTGCTGGCTGACGCTTAGGGCGACAAAAACGCTGGCGGTTAGAATGGAACGGCATAACGAAAACGCGATGAAAATTGCGTCGTATTTGAGCGAATCGGATTTTGTCGAAAAAGTTTATTATCCCGGATTGCCGTCTCATCCGCAGCATGAATTGGCTAAAAAGCAGATGACTGGTTTCGGAGGAATTGTTTCGGTTGACTTCGGGAATATGGAAAGAACGGAAAAATTCTTGAAAAGCTGCAAAGTGTTTACATTAGCCGAAAGTCTCGGCGGAGTAGAAAGCCTTCTTTGTCATCCCGCTTCTATGACGCACGCCGCAGTTCCGAAGGAAGACCGGCTCAAAATGGGTTTGACGGATTCTCTCGTTCGTCTCAGCGTAGGGATTGAGGATGTTGAGGATCTGATTGAGGACATTGAACAAGCTTTTAGGTAGCGCTACTTCTGCGCTTCGGATGTTCTCTGTAGTTAGACGGGATTCTCGCTTTACCGCGGCGGCGCAAAGGCGCGGAGGAAGATAGACCGCGAATGACGCGGATTAGGCGAATTTACACGGATGGGGAAAATAATCCGTCATTGCGAACCCGGCGTTTTTTTGCCGGGGGAAGCAATCTGTTACACTATGCACTTAAACAATTTTTTACTTGTATGACAGAATGTCTGCAGAGACGCGGTGGAAAATGATTTACAATTAAAAATTAAAAATTATAAATTAAAAATGTAGATTAGCTTTTTTACGATTGAATATCTATTATTTAATATTTACTGTGCTAAGATAACTATCCATTCACCTCCCCTTTCAAATATGGACTGTATCAATGCATTACGTTATCCCCCCTTCGTGAAGGGGGGACTAAAGGGTAATGGCGCTAACATAAATAATATATTATATTGGTGTTAAAAAATAAAGGAA
>CAYNUJ010000372.1:0-2054 GCA_964400095.1 uncultured Melioribacteraceae bacterium | reverse complement strand
TTCGGACTAATGTTAACGGAAACGCTTTCCATGTCGTCTTCATCGTCCGCGCCGTTATTCGGGGACGAATCGGGGTCCGATTGGTCGGAAGAAATAATTTCCGCAACGCTCACAAGCACTGTATCGGAGGGAACGTTGCCGACAAATTTAACGTTGTTGAACTGTGCGCCTCCTTCAAGATCGTAAGCTATCATTTGACCGTTCTGCACGCCGGATATAAAGTTGATATGCGCTCCCGGCGCGAGTATGCTTCCTCTAACGTCAATTTTCTGAATTTCAATATCTTTAGCTTCGTAAAAATTATAAAGTACATTAGTAAGCTCGGTGCCGGTAACATACAATCCGCCAATCCATTTCAAAGAATCGCCCGCAATATTAACCAATACAACCGAGCCGTTCGGAGCGCTTATCAATACTTCCGTTGCTTTATTCAATTGATCCTTCGTAACGTCGAAAACATTAATAAACGGAGAAGTTCCCGCAAGCGTCAATTTAGTAAACGTAAAATCGGTTTCCATATTGGCGGAATATTTTGCCAGCTGCTGCGAAAGCGAATGCATATCGTTCTTGGCTTTCGAAAAGTCGAGAACTCTTGCTTTTCTCAGCGTTCCGTCAACAATATCCAAATCCCAATTGAAAGAACCTACGTTGGAAGTATCGTGCCCGTAGGCTACGTCGCCTCCGTAAATCGCGCCGCTATGCACTTCCAAATCCTGATCCACAATCAGCACATCTCCCTGCGGAGCTTTTGCGTGCAGCGGATATCCGATACTGTAAGCGGAATCGAATTGAGCGTCGTGTCCAACGGCTACCTTGCCTTCGATGTCCGATGAATGGTGAATATCGTGAAGAACGAATACGTTGTAATCCGAAGCGACGCCCAAATCAAAATTACTGTTGTTGGCGTTAGTAACGTTAACTTTTGTATTGATATCGAGCGCAGCGGAAGAGTTCTTTGTTAATTCGGGAATTTCCCAAATATATTTTCCGTCCTGTTCGCTTACCGTTCCCGCCGAAGGCGATGAACTCACAAAGTCCAATCCGTCGGGTAAAGTCTCGCTCACTTTTATATTTGTAGCGTTATACGGACCGTCGTTCTGCAGTTTAAGAGAAAATTTTACCGCGTCTCCGTTTTCGGGTTTATCCTTATCCACAGTTTGCGTTAACGATAAATCGGCTTCGTTTTCTTCATCGTCGTTAGAACTTTCGCCTCCGGAATAAAAATCCATCCCTTCGATATCCGATTCAAATTCGGCTATTTTATCGCTCTTTTTATTCGCCGGATCAATTTTGAACCAATCCTCGTCGTCCGCGGCATAAATAAATCCGTTTGGATGAGCGGCTAAAGCCTGAATTTTACCCGATTTTTCTATTTTCATTACTTTCGATAAAGTACCGTTCGGGAATGAGTCGAATTTCCAAAGTTCGCTCGGTTTTCTCGTCTTAACAAAATATACAGTCCCGTCGGAAGTTATTGTCAAACCTTCAATTTTAAAATAACCGCTTAAACTCAGCGAGCGTATTTTAGTAACGCTTCCGTCGGATTTATCAATTGAATAAAGTTTTTTTCTGGATTTTGATATGCCGTATAAAACGCCGTCGATAATAGTTAAACAGGTAATACGATTACTGCCTCTTAAACCGGAATTGCCGATGAAAGCGGCGCTCACGTCGCTGTTTTTATCGCCGTCTATGTCGGAGGGAGATATTTTATAGAGGACGGATTTCCTTTTGTTATTAATAAAATAAATTGTTCCGTCGGTATCAATAGTTAAAGCTTCCACTTCCAGTTTCTTTTCATCGTCGCCCGGATTCGAGATAACAATTTTTCCTTCTTTATGAGACAGATCGTCATTTTCCGATAGTACAAAATAGTAGAGAGTCGCCGGTTCGTCCTGTACAGCCCAAAGCGTCATTGGCGGGAAATTGTCCAGATTATTGCCTTGAGCGGAGAGTGTTCCGAGAAATACTATAAATATGAATAAAATCATCTTTTTCATATTTCCTCCAAATTCAATTAATTTTCACATCATTTATTAAATATAACAATTATT
>CAYNUJ010000371.1:0-2057 GCA_964400095.1 uncultured Melioribacteraceae bacterium | reverse complement strand
TCCGGGTAATTATGAAGTAAATTTCAACGCATCCGATTTGGCAAGCGGAGTTTATTTTTACAGGCTTACTTCCGGGAATTTAAGCATTACAAAAAAAGCTGTTTTATTGAGATAAAATATTCCCCGTCCGTTTCCGCTTATCTGATTTTTAAATGTTTGTAATTTAACTTATTTCATCTTAGTTTTATTATTGATTTTAGACGCTCTGGTTAAACTGAATTAGTAATTAACCTAACGCCATAAAATAGAATAACTTCAAATTAAAATAAATCACATAGCCGCTAATTCGATGAATTTATTCTATCTTAAAAAATGGTATTTCGATTGTATAACGGGCGACGGCGATATTCTCTACATATATCTACTGGCGCTTCGTTTTGCGTCGTTAAAGTTCGACAAATTCTTCATTTATTTATTCGATACTTCCGGCAAAAAGGAGTTTTCCGTTCCGTTAATAATTTCCGATTTTTCATCCGACGAAAATATTATCTTCAACAACGGAGCGCTGAATAGTTCCGGGAATAAAAGCGACCTCAACATTAATAGCGATGATTTTAAACTGTCGCTTACATTCAACGCCGCCGCCTCTTCCGCGTATGACGAGGAAAGAATTATTTCAAACAAAAAAAACGATTTTCTCAAGTGGAAGTTGTTGAAACCCAAAGCAGATGTGACCGGAATATTTTCAGTAAATTCCTCAGCGTACAATATCCGAGGAATCGGTTATCAGGACTTGGTGGAATTTAACATTCCTCCCTGGCGGCTGTCGATTAAAGAACTGCATTGGGGAAGAGCGCACTGCGGAAAATACGCCGTAGTTTACGATTTGGTTAAATTCACCGATGGGAATGAATTCAAAAAAATAGCGCTTTTTGCCGGAAATCCGGAAAAGAAATTAGTAGATTCAAGCGAATTTGAAATAATTTATGAATCGGATAAAAAGGAAACCGTTATTAAATTTAACGGCTCGCAATTAACGCTGACAAAACTCAAAACATTAACGAAGGAAAGCGTATATACGGATGAAAGAATAAAGCCGAAGTTCATTCGAAACATATTATCTTCGGTTTCCGGCGCTCCGTTCGAATCTAAATTTTACGGCAAAGCGGCGCTTGAGACGGAAGGAAGCCGCTTTGAAGGAGATTCCCTTTATGAAATTGTTAAGTGGAATTAGCGAATAATGCATATCAGCACGAGAGAAAATATTATTGCGCCGGTAAGCGTTTACAAGAAAGTGAAAATAATTTTTATTTACTTCATAATTTTTTGGATTGCCCTGCCGGTTTTTTTATTTACAACTGGAATTCGAATTAATGAGCTGTTTCCTCAAACTGCAATAGATGCAAAATCACTCGAACTCGCCGGAGTAATATTTTCCGCGTTCGGCGCTTTAATAATATTAACGGCAATTTTTCAAATTTGGCGTTCCGGCAAAGGACTTCCAATTTCGCACTTGCCGCCGCGGCGTTTTGTCGATAGCGGACTCTACAAAATCGTACGTCATCCCATTTACGTCGGATATAATCTTCTTTTCGTCGGAATATCTTTAATTCTCAACCTTCCCTGGACGGCAATTTTTTCCGGATTTCTTCTTCTCGCTGGATGGATAGCATACGCTATTTATTTTGAGGAACCGGAATTATTGAATCGCTTCGGCGAAATATATCGATCTTATCAAAAAAATGTTCCTTTATTATTTCCGCAAATAATAGTAACTCCCCTGCAAAAACCTTGGGAGAAAATTAAAAACACAACTCTTTCCGCGCTCGACGCGTTAGCCAACAAAACATTACTATTCAATATTGGCAGAGCGCTATTTGTTACTTACGGAGTTTTTATTTCCGTCGGAGCGCTTTTATTTATGATTCACTCGTCAGCGTTACTTGTTAAGCAAAACATCTCTCTTAACGATGCAGCGGCGCTGATTGGCGGTTCGACAATACTCGGAATATTTTTCGGCAGATTATTTTGGTACTTAGGACATTGGCTGGAATTAAAGAATGAACCGCGCTTCGGAATAAGAAAAGTTGGATACGTATCGTTCGGAGATTTAACGG
>CAYNUJ010000370.1:0-2074 GCA_964400095.1 uncultured Melioribacteraceae bacterium | reverse complement strand
TCCTGCGAATTTATTGTATAAATTATCATCGACGAATTTTACGCTGTTCTGATCGATGTAAATTGAACGCTTAATTCTCCGCCCGCCGGTTTCTTCCATTCCGCGCCAATTTTTGAATGAATCGTCAATCAATTTATGGGTGGGGATCATGGTTATTGTTTTATCCCAATTCTGAACTTTAATTATGTTGAGCGAAATGTCGATAACATCGCCGTCCGCGCCGTATTTTGGCGCTTCAATCCAGTCTCCTTTTTTTACAAGATCGTAGGATGAAATTTGAATGCTCGCGATAAACGAAAGAATAGTATCGCGGAAAACGAGAATGATAACTGCGGTTAACGCCGACAGTCCTCCGAGAATTGCCCAAGGGTCCTGTTGCGTAAGAATTCCGGCAATCAGAATGCCGCCCCAAACGTAAATAATAATTTTCAATACTTGTACGTAGCCTTTAATCGGTTTGTCTTTATAGCGGGAGGTCTTTTCCAAAAGAACCGTGGCGCCGTTCAAAAATTGATTTGCTGCAAGAAGGAGGAAAAGAACCATCAGCGCGCGGACGGCAAGGCTTAAAATATTATCGAAATAAGGAAAGAGATTGCTGAACGAGTCGATAATAATCAGCGGAACCAAATAAGTCAATTTACTCAAAAGTTTTTCATTCAAAAGAATATTGTCCCATTCGGTTTTGGTGCGCATTACCATTTTGCGGATAATATTAACAAATACCCTCCGGGCAAGTAAATACGAAAAATATGCAAGCAGTAAAACCAAAGCTATTTCAATTAAACTAACCGCGTAAGGAATTGAATTTAACGTATTCATCAATTTATCGTATAATTCTCTCATTAATCTTTCTCCGCCAATTTTTTTAAGTTATCTCCGTCAATTCGGAAAGTTGTCCATTCCCGCATCGGTTCTGCGCCGAGGGATTTATAAAAATCAATCGCCGGTTGGTTCCAATCGAGAACCGCCCATTCAAATCTTTCGCAATTTCTTTCCACCGCTATTCGCGCTAATTCTTTAAGCATCGCCTTGCCGTAGCCCAAACCTCTTTTTTCCTTCATAACGAAAAGGTCTTCGAGATACAATCCGTATTTGCCTAAAAATGTAGAGTAGTTATGAAAGAAAATCGCAAACGCCGCCGGAGTTTCGTCTTCGTATCCAATTAAACATTCGGCTTTCGGATTACCGGAAAAAAGCGTATCGCGGATATTCTCCTCGCTCGCGGTAACTTCGCGCGATAATTTTTCATAGTCGGCTAATTTTTTAATAAATTCAAGAATAACCGCAGAATCTTCAGCCGTTGCGGGTTTAATATTAAACCGCTTCATTAATTCTCCCAATAATAGAATATTTAAAAAGGCAATCTAATAAAAAAGACTTAACCGGAATCAATTATTCGTCTGCGGATACTTCAAAAAATACTATCTTAAAGCCTTTGATTGTTTCTATTCCCGTAAATACAACTCCGAAGAATACCGAAACCATTCCCGCTAAAAAAGAACCTATTTCCCAAATATGAAGCCCGCCCGTATTGTAAAAATGTTCGTAGCCGATTAAAAGAGAAGTTACAACGAATAATCCGATTGCGGTGGAATAAGATAATACGGCGTTGCGGACAAGTTTAACTCTTTGAAGCAATAATCGAATTTGCTTGGCTGTGCTTTCCAATCTTACATTATCTTCAAGAAGCGTTTCGCTTGTTTCCAATTCTTTTTTTAATTCTCTCCGCTCTTGATTCAGCAGACGTATTCTGTTAACAACAATAGAATACTTGTTGTTTATCCCGAGCAGCAGCAGTCCGCATGCGCTTATCATCAATCCCGGCGCAAGCATTAGTTGAATAACCTGGACAACGGAAATGGTTTCAGTCATTACTTCTTTCATAATTTTATTTTCCCCATTCTTTTTCTAAGAGGGCATATCGTATAATATCCCAATATTTACCCTCGTAAAATTTTGCTTCTCTAAGAACCCCCTCTTTTCTGAAACCGAATTTTTCAATCAATTTAATGGACGCTTTGTTAAACTCGATAACCTCGGCTTCGAGCCTGTGGAACCGCATTTCATTGAAAGC
>CAYNUJ010000369.1:0-2096 GCA_964400095.1 uncultured Melioribacteraceae bacterium | reverse complement strand
AATCTGCGTTCCTATCAGTTCGAGATTCCGATTAACCAAAATGCAAACAACTAAATCATCTTTAAAAATAAAAAACCCGACCGGTTAGAGCCGGGTTGAAAACCGGAAGTGAATTTTTTATTTCTCAAGTCCTTGATACATATCCTCGATGAGATTTCTATATCTATCTTCAATCACTTTTCGCTTAAGTTTTAACGAAGGAGTCATTTCGCCGGTTTCAATTGCGAAGGGTTTTTCGAGAAGAGTGAATCTTCTAACGCGCTCGTAATTAGCGAGTCTTTTTTGGAAATCACCGAATTCCTTTTCAATCATATCGTAAACCTGCTTCATTTCAATTAATTCTTTTTCGTCGTTATATTGAATTCTATGGGCGTCGGCGTATTCTTTAAGCGCCTCGAAATCCGGCACAACCAGCGCGGTAAGGAACATGCGCCTGTCGCCGATGAGTATGAACTGATCGATGTATTTGCTCGCGAGGAACATATTTTCAATTGGAGTCGGAGCGATATATTTACCTCCGGAGGTTTTGAAGAGAGATTTTTTACGGTCGGTGATTATTAAAAATCCTTCCGCGTCAAAAACGCCGATATCGCCGGTGTAAAGCCAGCCGTCCTTCAATACTTCTTCGGTCTCCTTTTTCTTTTTGAAATAGCCCTGCATAATATTGGGTCCGTGCGCTAAAATTTCTCCGTCTTGAGCTATTTTTATTTCCACTCCGGGGAAAGGTTTGCCCACAGTGCCGAATTTATAATCGTTCAATCTGTTGCACGCAATCACGGGTGAACTTTCCGTTAGACCGTATCCTTCAATAATCTGAATTCCGGCGCTCTTGAAAAATTCGCCAAGATTACGAGCTAACGCCGCTCCTCCGGAAATAAAGAACCGAAGATTCCCGCCGAACCTTGCTCTTAATTTTGAATAAACCAATTTATCGGCTAATTTTCTTTTAAGCGTTAACGATATCGGAACGGAACTGCCGCCTCGGGAAAGATTTTCGTATTCCCTTCCAATCTCTAAAGCCCAATTAAAAATCTTCTGCTTCTTTTCCGGCTGACTCTCAATACTGCGCACAACTCGGCTGTGCATTCTTTCGAATAGCCGTGGAACAGCCGTCATCACCGTCGGTTTAACTTCGTTTAAGTTTGTAACAATTTTTTCGATGCTCTCCGCGTATGCAATTGTCGCCCCGCAGGCAAAAGCGGTGTAATATCCCGCCATCCTTTCAAATATATGACACAAAGGCAGGAAGGAAAGGAACGTATCCGTTTTATCCATCTCAAAACATTTATGCGCCGAATTCACATTCGACATAATATTTTTATGCGTCAGCATAACGCCTTTCGGTTCTCCGGTTGTGCCGGATGTATATATAATTGTTGCGAGAGTATCCGGATCGGCAATTTTCAAACTTTCAGCAAATAAATTCGGATTTTCTTTTTTGTACTCATTTCCTAAAGCTTGAACCTGGGCAAAACTATATACGCCTTCTTCGTCGCCCGTATCCTGATCATTCATTACAATAATCAATCTCAAATTACTCAGTTTCTCCTTAACCTTTAGAACTTTGTTCAGATGGAATTTATTGGAGACAATAATTCCCACAGATTCTGAATCATTTAAAATATAATGTATTGTGTCCGCGGTGGAAATAGGATACAGCGGAACGTTCACCGCGCCGATTCCTATAATTGCCATATCGGAATAAACCCACTTGGGTCTGTTCTCTCCGATAATAGAAACCTTGTCTTCCCGTTTAACGCCAAGGGAAACTAATCCGAGAGCAAATGATTCCGTTTGGCTGTAAACATCCTTGTAGCTTATTGGCTGGTACTTCCCATCAGTCTTAAACATAAGACATGGTTTAGTCTGCTTTGCTCCAAAATCGTTCATTACAAAATCGAACAAATCAGGAATGGTTGTAAAGTCTTTCAATGCGGGCATTTGTATCTCCTAAATTAATTTTGAACTCAATTTAACTTTCATTCAAAAAAAAAGCAAGTTGAAAATTAAGAGTAGCGGTTTTCTATTCACGGTTATGGTACTATTTTAAAATCAATTTTGAAGTTATCATTTATGAAATTCATCGGAAATTATTT
>CAYNUJ010000368.1:0-2141 GCA_964400095.1 uncultured Melioribacteraceae bacterium | reverse complement strand
GACAGCATATTTTCATCCATACATCCATACATCCATACATCCATACATCCATACATCCATACATCCATACATCCATACATCCATCAATAAGCGCTCTTCGTACTGCCATCCGCATAACATTCTTGAACAATAGGACTAGACTGAATAATATTTGAAGGCGATGAATTCTCCGAATATTAGTCTCTTTCTTATCTTAGTTTTATATTTGCGGTTATGAAAAAGAAAATCGTTTATTTAACCGGATTTATGGCGAGCGGCAAGAGCACTTACGGCAAAATATTGGCAAATGTTTTGGGCTGGGAAAACTACGATCTGGATAAAATGATTGTTGAACGCGAAGGAATGGAAGTAGTGGATATCTTCTCCCAAAAGGGAGAGGAATATTTCCGAAAACTTGAAACGGAGATATTAAGAGAAACGTCAAATTACGAAAATGCGGTTGTTTCCCTCGGCGGCGGAACGGTAATTAATACCGAAAACTTGGAAATTTGCAAATCAACCGGAATTGTAATTTATTTGAAATGTTCGGTAGGGACAATTACTCAGCGCATAATAAAAAAAACAACACGACCGATTTTCCGCGATCTTGTAGTACGGGGGAAGAGAAGAGAAATTTCGGATAAAGTTAAAACTATGCTCGCCGCAAGAGAAAAGTATTACTTAAAAGCTCACATTGTTGTCAATACGGATATGCACGGTCTCGGTAGAACAATAGATTTTATTGTGAAAAAGTTGAAAAGGATGATATGAAAATAATTCCGATTAGTTTAGATAAACACGGATACGATATTTATCTCGGCAAAAGATTAAGCGGAGCAATAATAAAATTCGTTAATTTAAAACGCCCGGGTAAAGTGTTTGTATTGATTGATAAAAAATTCAATGATATCAATAAAAATGAATTTGCGGATGATTTAAAATCCGGTATTTCCGCTAAAATAATTGTTAAAAAATTTTCGGCTTCCGAAAAAAATAAGAATTATGAAAGTGTAATTAAAATTCAGTCCTTTATGCAGAAGCACAAATTGGGCAGAGACTCTCTTTTAATAGCTATTGGCGGAGGAATAACCGGCGACGTAGGAGGATTTACCGCCGCTTCTTATATGCGCGGAATTCCATATATTCAGATACCAACTACGCTCCTTGCCGCTGTCGATAGTTCCATGGGAGGCAAAACGGGAATAAATTTCAACGGAACCAAAAATTTTGTGGGCGCATTCTATCAGCCTTCAGCCGTATTTATCGACACCGAATTTTTCAAAACTCTTCCCGACGAAGAAATAATCTGCGGAGTCGGTGAAATTCTTAAATACGGATATTTAACCGATGAAAAATTCCATAGATATTTAACGAGAAACACCGATAAACTGACTTCATTGAATGATCGCGCCGTCGCTCGGGTTGTTGAAGAATCGGTGATTTTTAAAGCCGGAGTTGTGGAAGCGGATGAAAAGGAAAAGAGTCTTAGAAAAATTTTGAATTTAGGACATACATTCGCCCACGCTTTCGAAGCCGACAGACGGCATCGAATTAAGCATGGGCAAGCTGTAATTGTCGGATTGTTATGCGCCGTACACCTATCGCGATGGATGGAATTATTAGACGAAAAGAAATATCTGCAATTTATTAAACCGTTAATAAAATTTGCGGATATAATACGAATGAAGAACACAGATCCGGAGAATGTTTACAAGCTGATGTTTTCCGATAAAAAGAATCGCAGAGGAAAAATTAAATTTGTGCTTTTGAGGGATGTTGGGGATATCGTTCTCGATATAGAATGCCCGAAGAAAAAGATAATTGATTCAATTGAATTTGCCTTAAAATATTTCGGTGATTAAAATACTGTTCAAAATATTCGTTTTCATTTTTGTTTTTAATTCGGCATTTGCTCAATCCGCGCGCGAGACCAGAGGTATTTGGATTAGCACAAATTACCGGCTCGATTGGCCTCCTAAAACTTATAACCAGGAAAAACAGAAAAAATCGCTGCAAAAAATATTCCGCGACGTTAGAAACAGAAATTTCAATACTGTTTATCTTCAGGTGAGAAGCGGCGGCGCCGGTATTTATCCTTCCGATATCGAACCGTTCTCTCCTTATTTTACCGGCAAAATTTATTTGGGCGGGAGCCACCACCC
>CAYNUJ010000367.1:0-2156 GCA_964400095.1 uncultured Melioribacteraceae bacterium | reverse complement strand
ACTAGATCCGCGACTTTTCTACCCAAAATATCGTAAACAGTGAGTGAAACGTAAACGCTTTGTCCGATACGATTCCCTTTTTTATCCGATGAAAAAGAATTACCGGGAATAGAAAATTTAATAGTCGTAGTCGGATTAAAAGGATTCGGGTAGTTCTGATATAAATTATAATCAATGGGTAAATTATCCGATAATTTTTCAACAAATGTAAAATTATTCGGTCCGCCGGGCGTGCCGTGATTAGGCGAAGCAGCCCAATTCGAAGCCAAAGAATTATCCGAAAAGGGATCCAATAGAGCCAGAGTGGCGCCTCCTCCGTCAGGTTCCGAAGTCCAAGGCGATTTATCGTCGTAAGTAAGCGAATCTACTATATTTTCAGCAGCATCAATTAATTGAATATGCTCTCCGCCGTTACTCAATTTAAAATCAATATTTCCGATTCTGTTCTTAATCCCTGAATATAGAGAATCAAACGCGGAAGTATCCCTGCAAATCACATAAAATCCGTTTTCGGGAATCAAAACGCCTTGAGGAAATTCAAATCCTTTTTGAGGATTTGAATCGCTGAATTTCCATCCGGAAATATCAGCTTCAATATCTGATGTATTATAAAGTTCAACCCAATCCTTCGAATCGAAATCTTTGGAGGAATTATAGTTAATTTCATTGATAACAATGTTCATTTCTCCGCTAAACTTTTTAAATTTTGCGGTAATATCGGAACTTTCACCCGGGAGAATTGAAATTACAGCGGATTTTGAAATAACCGCTCCGCTCCATCCGTCGAATTGATAACCATAATCTGGGATAGCCTTCAATGTAATTCGATTATTTTTGAAATAAATTCCCCGCCACGGGAAATTATTAACAATAATGGAGTTTATTTGAATTTTTCCTTCTCCTTGAGTATTCAGGGTTAC
This sequence comes from uncultured Melioribacteraceae bacterium, assembly GCA_964400095.1. Taxonomy (GTDB): domain Bacteria; phylum Bacteroidota; class Ignavibacteria; order Ignavibacteriales; family Melioribacteraceae; genus CAYNUJ01. The sequence goes on along the minus strand of CAYNUJ010000367.1, from coordinate 1,236 downwards.
TAAGGAAGATCCGTCCAATCCGAAATGATTAATAAAGTGAGAACGCATAAACGGCAGGCGAAAAGAGGCGAAGTTTTTGAGATTTTTAATATTATTACGCCATCGCGGTAAATCAAACGATTTCCATTTATCAATATGAGCGGGAATTTCAGCCTCAATTCCCTTCGATATTGAATCGATTAAAGCCGTAACGCGGGCTTCTTTAAAGAAGGTGTTGGATAAATCAGCGAATCTGTTAATAAATTTTTCTTCAAACTTTTTGTTTTGGAAAAGCGATCGGAGCATAAACGTGCTCCATGGAGGATTTGGCCATTCCGGACCGTTTTCTTCCAAAGCGAATTCAAGAGTATTTAATCTATACGCGCTCTGCTCCCATATTCCGAATCCGAAATCGGTATCGAATAAAATCCAGCGCCATTTTTTAGATTTATTGCGATCGCGCCAATATTTTATATTATTTCCCGGCCAATCCGTATTATTGAAATAGATTTCGGCTATCTGATAATCAATGAAATTATCAATGTCCATAAGTTTAGATGAACTGTCTAACACATTGTTATCACTTATGTTAGATGATTTAATATAATCCAGCATTTGAAGGTAATTCTCATTTGAGCCTTCTAATATTCGACCGTCTAACTCCAGTAAATCTACTTCAGTTGAAACAACATCTTTATGAAGGGCTAAAAAATCTTCGTTTACCTTCTCTCTAATATTATGAATCCCCCAATATTCCCCGTTGAGATATATTACCGCAGGTCTGTACGCTTGGCGCTCCAGATTTAATCTGTCTGCAATGCTTTGAAGCAGTCCATCCCGGAGCATAGTATTGTCCCAATCATTACCGCTATTGCGCAGCACAATAGATGTATATGATTTGAACGGAAGATTAGGGAATATATTATAATTTAATTTATTAGCCCCGTATTTACCCCTAAAAAAGATGGCTAATGATTTTTCGGGCAATCCTCTCGAATAATTGCCGTATATTTTAATTCCGCATGGTAAGCCGACTTTTTTCTCTCCCAAATCGTCAATAAACTCAAAATATGCCGATTTTTCCCAATCCTGCCAGAAATTCGCCCCGAAAAAGGGAAAAGTTTTCTCTGCGTTTTTCCCCATTACATATATCCCGCTGTCGGCATCCCACAAATTTTCCGAATTGGTAGAGATGGAAATAATGCCGCACTTTACCGATACCGGCTATCGGTGACAACCATCCATTTGGTTCCGGCA
>CAYNUJ010000366.1:0-2160 GCA_964400095.1 uncultured Melioribacteraceae bacterium | reverse complement strand
GCTTTTTAACATCGGCTTTGTTTTAATAATTATCTGGTCTATAAATTCTTTTATTTCTATTTTTTCTGATATTATTTCTATTCTCCCCTCCTCTGCTTTTCCCGCTATCAGAACCTCGTCTATTAAATCAGTTAAATTTTTCACGGAATCTGATATCCTCTTATAATGTTCCACCAACTTATTTTTATCCCACTTATCGGAAAACCTCTGTATCATTTGCGAAGAAGACAATATTGCCGTCAATGGAGTTCTAAATTCGTGTGAGGCTATTGATATAAATCTGCTCTTTAATTCATTTAATTCTTGCTCCTTTCTTAACGATTCCACTAAATTAATTTCCAATTCTTTTATATGTGTTATATCTCTGCCTGTTACAAGCAGACTGTTGATATTACCATTATCAGATAATTCTGGAATTATTATCCAATCTATCCATTTACCGTTTCCAAGTTCATATTCAATTCTTTTCAAGGTTTTCGATTTAATTACGTCTTTTAATGTTTTCTTCCATATCGCTAATTTATCTCTGGAATATTCTATATCAACAAAGCTTTTTCCAATCCATCTCTTCTTTTCAATTCCGGTTATTGTCTCAACGGCGGTATTAACATATGTGACATTTAATTCCATATCGAATCTCAAGATTATATCTTCCGAATTTTCCGTTAGAGCTTTGAATTTTTCTTCCGATTGTTTTAATTGAAGCGTCCTTTCTTCTACTAATTCTTCAAGTCTTTCTCTATATTCAAAAAGTTCTTTCTCCAGCATCAATTTGTTATTTATATCTTCCTTAATAGCAACTATACTGCTTATCTGATTTTTTTCATTTAATATTGGAGATAATATCTCCTTCTCCCAATATAATTCCCCGTTTTTGCGTTTATTTAGTATCTTGCCATTCCATATCCTGCCCGATAATACTGTATCCCAAAGTTTTTCATATTTCCTTTTTGCTGTTTTCCCCGATTTGAAAACACTCGTTTTTTTACCAATCAATTTTTCTACATCATACCCGGTTACTTCTCTTGTCATTTTATTCGCGTATTCAATTATTCCGTTTTTATCGGCAATTACTATGGCTATTGGAATTTGCTCAATAACCGTTGATAATTTTGAAATAGTTTCTATTGCTTTTTTGTTCTCTGTTATGTCCCTGTTGGACGCTCTTATTCCCAAATATTTGCCATCCTCATCATATATTTTCCGGCAAATATGATGAATAGAACGAATGTCTCCATTTTTCGTTAATAATCTATACTCATAATCATTGTACAGTCCCCCGTTTTTCTCTTTAAGTTTTTCACATATATGCTTTTTAACTATTTCTCTATCTTCATCCAACACTATTTCTTCCAGTAGTTTGGGATTAGCGGTAAATTCTTCTACTTTATAACCCGTAATTCTTTCAGCCGAAGGAGATATATAAATAATTTCATTTTCAGGACTCAACCAATATTCCCATGCATATGTCCAATCGGCAACTGTTTTATATTTGAAAGAACTTCTCTTTAATTCCTCTTCCATTCTTTTTCTTACGGTGATATCTGTATGTGTTCCGAACAACCATTCCGGTTTTCCGTTTGCATCTCTGGTTACTAATTTTCCTCTATCGTGCACCCATACCCAATGTCCGTTTTTATGTCTCATTCTCGCTTCAATATCATAGAAATCTATTTCACCTTTAAAATGCTTCTCCAACTCTTTGTTAGAAAAATCCAAATCCTCCGGATGACATAATTTTCTCCATGTATTTGTAGATATCGGATAAAGTTCTTCAAGTTTATAACCGACAATTTCCGCCCAACGTTCGTTGAAAATCACTTCGTCGGTATTTACATTCAATTCCCAAGTGCCGACATTTGCGCTTATTATTATATTTAATAATCTTTCGCGCATTTTCTTTATTTCCTCTGTTCTCTTTTTCTGTTCAGTTATTTCAGTCGCCATTATTCGGATATATTTTCCGTTTTCATCCTCAACAATGGCCGGTTGTACTTGCAGCCATACACTTGTTCCTTTTTTAGGTTCAACCTCTACTTCAAACGGTCTTGTATCTCCGTTTATAATCGTTCTAAATTTATCCAAATGGTCTTTATAAACAGTTAGCTCGTCAATATTCTTCCCTATTAATTCCGCTCTATTTGAATTTGTTAATGTACG
>CAYNUJ010000365.1:0-2161 GCA_964400095.1 uncultured Melioribacteraceae bacterium | reverse complement strand
AATGCCAATTAACTCGTACCTTAATTTCTAATTTCTAATTTCTAATTTTGAACTTTGAACTTCCCATTTTAATTCTTCATTTATCCTTTCGATCTCATTAAATTTGCAGCATGGATATTTTCGAAAAATATCGATTTTTAGAACTTGAAAACAAAAAATTGATAATTGAAAATAAGCGGTTGAAAAAAGAGGTTGAAAACCTAACCGATTCTACAATAACCCACAATAACTTTACAAACACTAAAATCTCGAATGAACATTCGTATTCAGTGAATATGAATAGCGGAGCTATCGAAAAAATTCGATTATTTATGTCCTTGTTTAAAGGCAGAAGCGATGTTTACGCTAAAAGATGGGTAAGTAAGTCCGGTAAATCAGGGTATTCGCCGGTTTGTTTAAATGAATGGGTTAGCAATTTATGCGATAAACCGCATATTAAATGTTCCGAATGTTCGAACAAATTATACCGGAAATTGGATGAAGATATTATTGAGCGGCATCTAAGAGGAGAGATTATTGTTGGTATTTATCCGCTGCTTCAAGACGAAACGTGCAATTTCCTATCCATTGATTTCGACGATGAAGGCTGGCGCAATGATGTTTCCGCTTTAAGATCGACGTTGGATGAATTTAATATCCCCGCCGCAGTTGAGCGCTCTCGTTCCGGCAACGGCGCGCATGTTTGGTTCTTTTTCGATAATAGAATTCATGCTGCATCGGCAAGAAAATTCGGAACGTCAATTCTGACATATTCAATGAACAAACGGCACGAAATTAAATTTAAATCATACGATAGATTATTTCCTAATCAAGATACAATGCCGAAAGGCGGTTTTGGGAATTTGATTGCGCTTCCTCTACAGAAAGAAGCCAGAATAAAAAATAACAGCGTTTTTATTGATGAAAATTTAGAACCATATCCGGACCAATGGGCTTATTTAAGTTCGATTCGAAAACTTTCCGAAGATAATATTGAAAACTTAACCGCAAAGATGTGCAAGGGAAATGAATTGGGTTTGTTGCTAAAAGAGGATGAGCCGAAGCCATGGGAGTCGAAAAGAGTAAAATTAACTGCAATTGATTTTCCTAATGAAATAACAATTGTTAAATCAAATATGCTCTTCATCCCAAAAGCCGGATTATCACAAAGAGCGTTAAATACACTGAAACGTATTGCCGCATTCAAGAACCCTGAATTTTACAGAGCGCAGGCAATGCGTATGTCAACCTATAATAAACCGAGGATAATATCGTGTGCAGACGAGACGAAGGACTATATATGCCTTCCAAGAGGATGTGAAAATGACTTGGGCAATTTATTGAATGAATATAAAATTAAAATAAAATTTGAAGATAAAACGAATCCAGGAATAAGAATCGACGTTGATTTTAACGGAAAGCTGACCGAAGAACAGAAAATTGTAATTGATGAGATGATAAAGTATGATATAGGAGTCTTGTCCGCCGCAACGGCTTTCGGGAAAACAGTTATTGCCGCCAATTTCATCGCGCGACGAAAAGTAAATACGCTTATTTTAGTGCATAGACGACAATTGCTATCTCAATGGAAAGCAAAATTATCGGAATTCTTAAATATTAAAGAAAAAATCACGGTATTGAAAGAAAAGCGCGGCAGAAAACGAGAGCAAAGCGCTATCGGTCAATTTGAGGGCGGGAAAGACAATTCGAGCGGCATTATTGATATTGCCGTTATGCAGTCATTGACAAGTGAAGGCGAAGTGAAAGAACTTGTGAAAAATTACGGGATGGTTATAGTTGACGAATGTCATCATGTTCCGGCTTTCAGTTTTGAATTAATATTAAAAAACGTTCAAGCGAAATATATATACGGTTTAACGGCAACGCCTTTGCGAAAAGACGGTCGTCATCCTATTATTTTTATGCAGTGCGGTCCAGTTAGGTATATTGTCGATTCTAAAAAACAAGCCGAACAGAGACCTTTTAAACATTTTATCACACCGCGGTTCACGAGTTTTAGAATCCCCGTTGATAAGGAGGATAAAGATTTTTCAATTCAGGAAATTTATTCTCAAATGATTAACGACGAACGGAGGAATGAACTAATTTGTGAAGATATTCTGCAATGTTATAATAATGGAAGGAACTCACTCATACTTACAGAACGGGTTGCTCATATTGA
>CAYNUJ010000364.1:0-2170 GCA_964400095.1 uncultured Melioribacteraceae bacterium | reverse complement strand
CTGTTGATAAGATCTTCCTGCAGAAATTTGTGCATTAAAGAATCCTTGCCGCTTGTTTTATACGGTTTAAGAAATTTAAATGGTTCGTCCGACTCATCTGCGAGAATTGAATGACACAAAGTGCAATCGCTTTTAATTTTAGAGCCGTCGTCAGCCACCATATTTCCATTATGACATCTAAAGCACCCGCCGTTATCCCGATGTCCCAAATGGTTGGGATAGGAATTCCAATTGATGTTCATACTGAAATGAATGTTTCTGGCGTAAGTTTTCTGAAGCTCCTCAACCGCTTGATCAATTTCCCTGCTTTTCGAGGTCAGTATTTTCGGGTAATTTCGTTTATAGAATTTCTTAACCGTGTTTTCAATTACGTCGTTCGCTCTACCGCTCTCTGCAAAAGTGGCGGTCAGCGCGCTGTAAGCAATTTTTTTAATAAATGGAATTGTCCGATCGATATTACCCCTTCGAATTTTTAAATCGATTGCAGCCGACGGATCTTGGTAAATGTGGGTTACTCTGTTATGGCAGTCAACGCAATCCATGCTGCGCGCTTCCGTCGAAATAATATTTGAGTCAATTTTTATATTTTTGAACCGTTTTATTCTACCGTCGCTTTTTATGGATTCGACCCAAATAATTTTTTCGCGCTCTCCGTTTTCGGAGACAAATTTAACAACATTATTTTTTGAAATATGCCAGTGAATTCCGCTTTCACCGACTTTTAATCCGTTGTCGATTTTCATTACTAAAGTATTGTAACGGGGAGTTGAAAGAGAATCATCTTTGTAATGCACAAAAGATTTTAATTTCGAACCGTAGAATTTATCGGGCCAATGACATTTTTCGCATGTTTCCAAAGAGGGACGTAATTGCCGGACAGGAGTTGGAATAGGACGTTCATAAAGATCGAACGCGAGCGATACCATCTGCCAAGCGCCGTTCAATTTAGAGTTGACAAGAGCGTCAACTCCCTCGCCCACGTGGCACTCAACGCATTTAACTCTGGAATGCGGGGAAGATTGATACGCAACCCATTCCGGATTCATTACAGAATGACAAGCCGTTCCACAGAACTCCGGTTCATCCATAAACGAGAGCGTTCTCATGCTTGCCAATGTTAAGAACAAAATGTTAACTAAAGTTAAAATAATTATCGTGCGCACTATCGGGGCGCCCAGTTTGCTTCTCCTAATTCCTTCTTCTCCAAAACGCTCTACAACTATTTTTTTCATTTCGGCTTTTTTCTGCTTTTTATATTTATACCAGCCGATAGGAATAAAAACCAGTCCGATTACAAAAACCGTAGGCAGCGTAAGGTATGTAATAAGTCCGATATAAGCGTTTGTAAGCAAACCGAGAATACGCATCGCTTCGAGAAAAATAAAAGTAAAGAAGGATGATGTTGTTAACACCACCCCCGCTTTACCGAATTTATTTATTGAAATTCCCCGTATAAAATTTTCGTACTGTTCTTTCATCGTTTCCCTGACTATTTAGAATATAATTTATCGTAGATTTTCTGAAGTTCACCCGATTTAATAGCCTGTTTCAAATTGCCTGTGTTTTGATTCACCCATTTATGCATCGGGTCTTCATTCAGAAGTTTATCGATATAAGCGTTCACGTCTTTATCGTTGAACTTTTTGGCGGCTGGGATAAGCTTAAAATAGAATGAGTTTATCACATCGTAAATTCCATGCCACCAGGCGTAATCGGGACCCATCATTGCGGCTCCGTGCCGCGCGCGGCGTCCTTCGTGATGCCAAAGTTCCCAATATATCCAATCGATATCGTTGGCGAAATTCGCATTTTTCTCGCGGAGATTTTTCTTTTTAACCAAGTTTATAATTTCCGTAGCCGGTCTGGCGAATTTATCGTTATAAAGATTAACCAATGCGTCGAACTGATAAAAGTGCCCTTCCGCGAAATTTTGACTGTGACATGCGGTGCAGACGTCAATCATTCTCTCGCGTTTTTTAACCGCGTTATCTTTTAATTTGGAAATTGGCGGACGCAGAGTCCAGTATAATCTCCGTCCAACGTCGTGAGAAGCTTTTTGTGTTTTAGTCGCGGACATATGGCAAGTAGCGCATGTAGGGGCTTCATAATAATCCACACCCACAACCCAGCTATCCGAATCCAGATTCATTTCATCTTTATGCGTAAAGTA
>CAYNUJ010000363.1:0-2181 GCA_964400095.1 uncultured Melioribacteraceae bacterium | reverse complement strand
AATCCCCGGAATTATAATCGGGGAAAACCACTTTTTCCGTACTGTTCGGAAGCACATGCTGCGTGAATTCCATTAAATGCATATGATCCATCGCTAAAATCACATAACCGGCTTTTACGCCTCGGGAATAAACCGGCGCCGCAAAGCGTACTACTCCGTTGTAATATTTTTTTATTCTGAAATTTTTAATATCGGTGGAATCGTTGAATTGTTCTGAAGGAGTGACAAAAAATCCGTTTACATGCGAAACATAAATCTCGTCCTTGCCAAGTTCTTTAACGCGCGAAAAATAGTCTTCGCCGAGATAAGTCGTATTTGACGGGAGGGAAACATTTTTCAGCCGATTTCCACGCTGAATGCTTCCGCCGATAATTTTAAATTGCTCGTTTCCCCTTTTGTCGATAAAGGAAAGTTCTTTATATAAATAGCGGTATTCCTTTAATCCGGATTGCCTCTTGCCGCTTCCGTCGGGCAGCCAAACCAAATTACGTTTACTTTTGTAAAAATTAAAATATTCGTTTTCGTTAAATTTCAAATGAGTTAAATATTTCAGATCTGCGACGCGATCGTTCAAAAAATTACGCACCCGGGCGGCAACCATAGACGCCTGCATTTCGAGGGCTTCGCGGGTCTTGTTATCCAAACTTATCCTTACATTTTCAACGCTTGAATTTCCCACTTTGCTTATTGACGTATAAGAGTAAATTCCGAACAGAAGCAGAGGCAGAATTGCGATAAGAAGGAAGGAAATCAAAATTTTTCTGAATATCCCCAGCTTTGAATCGGGTAAATATTTCCGCTTCTCTTCTGTTTTTGAATTCCTGTTATATTTTATATTCGGATACTTTTTCAATTGAGATCACTCTTTGTGAACCGAATTATAGAGCGATGAATAATCAGCCTCCGAAAGCCCCCTAGACAAACCATCCTCAATTATATTTTTCACTCCAAACAGAATATCAATATTTATCCCTTTCTCGGAGAAGGAATTAATCATAAGATTTACATCTTTCAATAAATGTTTCAGCGGAAAATTCGGACTGTCGAAATTTCTTTCCAGCATTCTGTCTAATTTTTTATCGAAAGTCGGCGCGTAAAGAGCGCTTTCCCGAAGAATATTCATAAATTTTTCGAGGTCAACTCCGTATTCCCGTGCGTATCCGAGACTCATAGAAAAAGAAGCGGTGAGAGAGGCAATTAATTGATTCAGCGCTAATTTTGCCGCGCTTGCTTTTCCGTATTCACCGAAATAAATCACCTTTTCTCCGAAGTTCTTCAGAAGGGATAAATAATTGTCGTAATCGTTTTGACTGCCGCTTACCATTACAATCAGACTGCCGGATTTAATTTGCGGAATGCTGCCGAGAACCGGAGCCTCAATAAATTTGCATCCCGCGACGTTAAAAAACCCGGCTAATTCAATATTTTCTTCCGGCGACACCGTACTCATTTGGATAAATGTTTTTCCTTTATAATTCAACGAACGGTCGAAAACTTCCCTGATTGCTCCGTATGAAGAAAGCATGGAAATAAGAATATCGGATTTGTCTGCCGCGGCGGCGGCGTTTTGAAAAACCATAGCGCCATCGTCGGCTAATTTATTTGTCTTTTCGATTGTCCGGTTGTAAACATTTACGCTGAAACCCGCGGTCAATAAACGCTTCGCCATCGGTTCGCCCATTAATCCGGTTCCGAAAAATCCGATTTTCATCAATTAAGCCCCTTGAGAGAATAATAAATCGATATTCATTTCAACGTTTTCCTCGGTAAAAAAAGCTTCTCCGAAATCCCTGCGTATCTTAAACCCGTTAACCCGCGCGCGGGCTTTAATATATTCCAAAAACATTTTGGAACTTATGAGAGTCTGTGCGCCGTCGTTATCAGGATTATAAAACTGCGTTCCAAATGCTTGAACGGCTTTTATTTTTGTATCTATGAACTCCGAAATGTCAACAATAAAACTCGGTTCAAAATCGTACTTCAGCGAATAGTAAAACTACTTTGTCGTGCGAAAGCATGCTTGCTCGTTTGTGTCAATTTCCGCTTTGTATTTTGCCTCTCCGCAGAAAAACTGCGGCCCTCTTCTACTTTCCGCCTAGGCATGTTGGTCCGTGGTCCGGTCTTTCATATACTGAGTATGTATAATGTATGGATGGTATTCGTCTATTACTTTCGTCGACT
>CAYNUJ010000362.1:0-2188 GCA_964400095.1 uncultured Melioribacteraceae bacterium | reverse complement strand
ATAATTAACCGCCGCGTTTACGGAATAATTGCGCACAACGGATTGAACGTAGCCGATAGTAATTGAACCCGCGTTGCCGTCGGAACCGTCAACAATAAATTGAACCGGCGCCGTTCTGCCGCCTGAGATATCCTCGGCGAATTTTTTCGGAATAACAATTCCCAATATTGCGTCGCCGTCGTCAATTCGTTCCTGAAGTTCATCGTATGAAGAGCAGTAATAGTCAAAATCAAAATATTCCGAAGACTCGAATTTATTGAGAAACTCCCTGCTTACCTGCGATCTATTTAAATCCAGTACCGCTGTGTGGACTTTCTCCACTTCCATGTTAACCGCGTAACCCAATAATATCAATTGAACTATCGGCGAAATTAAAATTATCCCGAACATTTTTGGATCGCGCTTGAATTGAAGAAATTCTTTTTTAATGAAATGCAGAACCAGCTTCATTATGCGGCTCCTTCTTTTTTGCGCGCTATTATTAACGAAAGAGCCGTAAATACCGCCGGAAATATCAATAGATAAAGCAGATTGACCCCGAAAGCTCCGAGTCCGACGCCTTTTAATATTATTGAACGCAAAGCGATAATGAAAAACTTTGCCGGAGTTAAATTTGAGAATACCTGAATTATCGGCGGCATACTTTCTACGGGAAAAATGAATCCCGATAAAATTACCGAGGGCAGCATCGAAGCGAATACCGCCGCGGTAAAAGCTACCTGCTGAGTATCCGCGACGACCGAAATAAATATTCCGATGCTGGCGCAGGCAATGATGAATGTAATAATACTCAAAAATAATAGCGCGTGACTGCCCGTTACGGATACGCCGAATAAAATATACCCTGCGCCTAATACGGTGTATGAATTTATCAAACCTATTAAAATATAAGGAAACGTTTTCCCGACAAGAAGTTCCACGGCGCTTATCGATGAAACATTTATCTGCTCTATTGTTCCCCGTTCCTTTTCCCGAACCAGCGACAGCGACACGGTAACGATTGTCGTTACAATCAGAACGAACGCTATCAATCCGGGAATTAAAAATTTTGTCGTTTCCAACGTTGGATTAAACATAAACAGCGGACGTATATCGATAGCCGGTAAAATCCGCATGCCTGTGCGCAAGGCGATTTTTTTCGTTAATTTTTGCGAATAACCCGCGGTAAAAGCTTCCACATAATTTTTTATTATCGTCGCGGAGTTCCCGTCAACGCCGTCAATTATAAACTGCACCTTCGCCGTTTTATCGCTTCTATTCAAATCGGAGGCAAAATCTTTCGGAATTACCAGCGCGACTTGAGCATCCTTTCTATCCAATACCTCGTCAATATCGTCGGAGTTATTCAGAACCGCGCTTAAATGGAAATAAGCCGAACCGGATAAATCGTTATAAAACCCGCGCGATTCGGGAGTTTTGGATTGATCCCAAACTGCGAGATTTATATTTTTCACGTCGAAGTTTACCGCGTATCCGAAAACCGCCAATAAAAACGCAGGAAAGAAAAACACAACAAACAGCATCCTTTTATCGCGCAGTAAATGCTTCGTTTCTTTTTTTATAATTGCTTTCAATCTCCTGAAACTCATTTGTTCTCCTCTAACAGATGAATGAAAACATCTTCTAATGTGGGCACAATTTCGTCAACGCCGATAATTTCAAATCCGGCGAATTTCAATTCGCTTCCGACCATCTCTTCGGTAATGGTTTTTCCTGTTACGGAAAGATGAATTTTATTTCCGAAGAGGGAGATTTCCTTTGTAAAATCGGCGTCTTGAAGAAAGCTCATTACATTCACCGCGTCTTTGCACTCAATTTCGTAAATGGGAGTTTTGATGTAATTTTCTTTAAGAAATTTTGCATTCCCTTCGGCTATTATTTTACCGGCGTTCAGCAGAACGATATTGCCGCAGTATTCCGCTTCTTCGAGATAATGAGTTGTAACAAATACCGTCGTTCCTTCCGCGGAAAGTTCGTGAATTAAATCCCAGAAATTTCTTCGCGAAATCGGATCGACTCCGCTCGTCGGTTCGTCGAGGAACACAATTCCCGGTTTGTGAATTACCGCCGTTCCCAAAGCAAGACGCTGCTTAATTCCTCCTGGTAAGTCGCCGGTTAAAATGTTTTCTTTGCCTTCGAGATTGGAAATTTTCAGAACCCATTTTTTCCTTTCGTTCAACTCTTTCCC
>CAYNUJ010000361.1:0-2240 GCA_964400095.1 uncultured Melioribacteraceae bacterium | reverse complement strand
ATTTTTTCAGTTTCCCCGAAAATCGAGTCGTCAATTTTTAAAGATATTGTTTTCATTTATTTTCCCTAATAACTAAATTTTACTACTAAAATGTATATCTTTTATTTATATACATCAAGTATATACTATTAAAGAAGATTTGATTTAGGAAATCTAAGATATATTTGAATAAAAAGGGGAATTAAAATATATTTTTTGGTAGAAACACTACACTGATATACAGTTTTTAGTCGGGAATCATAATTTCCTAATATAAACAACTCTGTTGATCTCAAAGCCCTTTTGATCTTTTACGCTGAAAATAAACGAATTATCACCGGGTTTTAATTTAACTTTCACTTTTAGAATATTGTTGTCAACGTTTATTACTCTGCCATTTAGTTTTATCGTTTCAATTGGATATTTATGCGTCAATTCTCCTCTAATAAAATATTCGCTGCCGGCAAATTCAAGTATCTCATTATTTTCAAGAGTATTGTTTAGAAAAGTTAATTTCATAGGTATTTTTCTTCCGGAACCGAAATTGATTTTATATTTCCGCACTGAATAATTACCCATAGAATCGGTTGCCGTAATAATCAGATCATTCGCGCCGTTGTATAGCTTCATTATTGTTGTGTAAAAGCCATTTCTCCCTTCTGTAATTGATTTGCCGTTTATATATACCGATTGAACTCCCGATTTATCCGACACATCCACTTTCACTTTCAACCTATTTGAATGAATAATAAGGTTATTGTATAAATCCGGTTTAATCAATTCAATTTCGGGACCTTCCTCGTCAATTGTACTTATAACCGTGATTGTTCTACTCAGTGTAGTATCGGTATATTTTGCCGAAAAATCAAATATGTTTTCACCGGAAAATAATTTGACTGTTTTGATAAATTTATCATCCTTCACCGAAACTAAATCATTATTCATGCTTAAGTATTTCAATCCGCTATTCGGTAAGGCACCCTTAAAAGTAGTGCTGTTGGAATTGAGAATAATCGTATCAGAGTCGTTTATTTCCGGCTGCGTAATTTTGAATTCCACTTTCTTTTTCTCCGTAATCTTTTCATTCTCTTTTTTCTCCAAATAAATGGTCGCTAACTTATCGTAATAAATATTTTCGTTTTCGTCTATTATTTGAATAACAACAGAGTTCTTTTTTTGGAATAGATCCAAATTGAACAAAAATATATCATCCCTTAAAATCGCTTTTTCTCCGTTTATAAATAAAGATTTGTTAGGATTACTGAATTGAACCTTGCCGCTTAACTGAATCTTTGATTTTTCTGCTTTATATTCGCTATTATTATCAAACAGAGGGGAGAATATTTCAACTTCACATTTTTTTTCTAAATGGTTTTCAGTTATTTCATTCGGCAATGATTTTTTCTCGCTCGAAAACTCAAAAGTAGGAAACACTATTCTTCTTAATACGTCCTCTTTTATCGAAGTCTGATATTTAAGGTCGGCTTTTCGAATTAGTAGAAAGAATTGAATTACCTTCCCCTCTAATTTCTTTTTCTCTTCGTCTGTCGGCTGCCAAATTATTTTGTGATTTTCCGCCGACGAGGCAAAATAGCCGACATCCCCTTCGGTATCTTCAGGCGTGAAAATAAATTGATTATCAACTTCACCTCTTAATTCGCATTTATAAACCTTATCCCCTTTTGTTGGGAAATTATAATACAATAAATACTTCCCCTCAATTTTAGTAATTTCCACCTGCGAATAAATATTTATTGAGAAGAAGAAAGCCAACAATAATTGAGTTTTATTTTTCATACTTTCCTCAATTTTTTTTCGAATTTAGTTTCTATTCCGAAAGAAAGGGGATTATTTCTCATCTTTAAATTTGAAGCGCTTGACTAATCAAACTAACGCTGAATATTGAAAGCAAGAACCAGCTAATCAGTCCTTCGGCTATGGCAAAGTATCTCGATATTCCTAACTTAATCGTCTTTAGTAATGGCTTTATACCATTGAAAGAAAATTATGCAGACAATTACCAACAGTATCAATATAATTATTAATAAAATCATCTCATTTCTCAAATAGATTTTAAAGGGAACGGAATCTTTCCGCTCCCTTTGAAAACTCACTTCATTAAAATCATCTTCTTGACCTGAACAAAACTTTTTTCTTTCGAAGACGCTTCCAGTCTATAAATATAAATCCCGCTCGAAATATTGCTCGCGTCAAACTGAACTTCGTAATATCCCGGAGATTTCTCTCCGTTTACCAATTCA
>CAYNUJ010000360.1:0-2250 GCA_964400095.1 uncultured Melioribacteraceae bacterium | reverse complement strand
ATGCAGAATTATCCGAATCCCTTTAATCCCAGTACAAAAATTAAATATTCCCTGCCGAACTCGGGAAATAATTCTCATCGGGTTAAACTTATTGTTTTCGATTTACTCGGAAGGGAAATAGCGAAATTAGTCGACGAGGTTCAACAAGCCGGCGAACATGAAGCGGTATTCTCAGCCGAGAATTTATCGAGCGGAATTTATTTCTACAGATTAAGTTACGGCGGTAAAAGTGTCGCTAAAAAAATGATTTTGCTGAGATAATAATTCCCAATCGGCGGTCTTTATAGCGTTGTATAGTGTATCCAGCGTCGTTGGTCGTTCGGATAAATTGCTGAATTGTTAAATTGTTAAAAAACTTTGCTTCTTGGCGGCGTTGCATTATGAATTTCTAATATTCATTCGCGCATTCGCGGCGAAAACCATGAGAGAATCAGTTCGAATGTATTTCCATTCATCTTTTTGAAATCTCATAATTCGAAATTACTTTGGCGTATGTTGATTCAATTAATTAGGGAGGGAGCTATGTCCTCGCACAATGAAAACGAAAAGAAAAATGACTCGAAAATAATGGACGAATCCAAGTATTCGATGAACACGAGAATTATTTACGGAAAGAACATTTCCAGCAAATGGGATTATTCCCATCACGTTACGGCGCCAATTTCATCATCCACAACATTCCGTTTAGATTCCGTTGAACGGGGAGCGCACGGATTTGAACAATTTGCCAATACTTTAAACCAAAATAACGAAGCGCCGATATTCATTTACGACCGGCTCGGGGAACCCAACAAGGATATGCTCGAAGAAAATTTAGCGTATGTGGAAAACGGCGAAACCGCCGTTACATTTACAACCGGAATGGGTGCCATTTCGGCTATTCTCGGGATATTAACCAAAACCGGCGATGAAATTATTACTCATCACACTCTTTACGGATGCACGCTTTCGCTCCTCAAAAATTGGTACCCGCGTTATAATATCGGAGTTAAATCAATCGATTTGAACGACGGAAATGCTTTAAGGGAAGCCATAACATCAAAAACCAGAGTTATCTATTTTGAATCCCCCTCTAATCCGAATCTTGATATTATTGATATGGAACAGGTTAGGAAAATTACTGCCGACCTAAACGAAACAAGGGAACCGGAAGATCAAATTAAAATAGTGGTTGATAATACATTTGCCACCTCTTTTTGTCAGCGCCCTTTGAATCTTGGAGCGGATTTTGTAGTCCATTCTTTAACAAAAGGCATTGGCGGATTCGGTACGGATATGGGCGGAGTTGTAATCGGCAGAAAAAGTTACCGGGATTCCTTATTGCTTTATAGAAAGGATTTCGGCGGAGTTTTGAATACAAGAAGCGCATGGGCGATTTTAACTTACGGGCTTCCGTCGCTGCCGCTGAGGATGAAAAAACAAATTGAAACAGCGCAGAAAATTGCCGAGTATTTGAATGCTCATCCAAAAGTCGAGTTTGTAAATTATCCCGGTTTGCAGAATTTCCGGCATTTTGAGTTTGCCCGAAAACAGATGCGCGATTTTGACGGAAATTTTGCGCCTGGCTCCCTTATTTATTTTGTTTTGAATGGAGAAAACGCTAAACAGAGAAAAGAAATAGGCAGGAAGTTTATGGATTGGGCAGCCGATAACGCATATACCATGACGCTTGCGGTGAGTTTGGGGCATACGCGAACTCTCATTGAACATCCGGCGTCCATGACTCATTCCGTAGTGCCGCCTGACGAATTAAGCGAACACGGGCGGAATCAGGCTCGCGATAGGTCTTGAGGAAGCAGATGATATATTAAAAGATTTAGAAAGCGCCTTGAGTGAAATTTAGTATTTCGATTCGCAGCAATTGCGGGAGATTCTTCGTCGCTTAACTCCTCAGATCGATGACACAACCGTCATTGCGAGGAGCGCAGCGACGCGGCAATCTATTTGGCAATTGCACAATTCTGGCTTTGTTGAATAATGCAGCAGATTGCTTCACCCCAACAAAGTTGGGATTCGCAATGACGGGCTTTTCTTTTGAAAAGTGAGGCGATAATGAGCTTTTATCGGGACGACGAAGCCTGCCTTGTCGGCAGACAGGCAATCTGTTGAACAAAGGTATTCTCTGCAAGTGCGAGAGATTCTTCGTCGCTGCGCTCCTCAGAATGACGGGATGTGTTTGTCGAGCGGGAGATTCATTCGTCGCTTTGCTCCTCAGATCGATGACACAACCGTCATTGCGAGGAGCGCAGC
>CAYNUJ010000359.1:0-2256 GCA_964400095.1 uncultured Melioribacteraceae bacterium | reverse complement strand
AGATTCTTCGTCGCTTTGCTCCTCAGATCGATGACACAACCGTCATTGCGAGGAGCGCAGCGACGCGGCAATCTATTTGGCAATTGCACAATTCTGGCTTTGTTGAATAATGCAGCAGATTGCTTCACCCCAACAAAGTTGGGATTCGCAATGACGGGCTTTTCTTTTGAAAAGTGAGGCGATAATGAGCTTTTATCGGGACGACGACGCCTGCCTTGTCGACGGACAGGCAATCTGTTGAACAAAGGTATTCTCTGCAAGTGTGGGAGATTCTTCGTCGCTTCGCTCCTCAGAATGACTGAATGGTTACAAGTACAAAATTTACTTGACTAAATAGTAATAAAACATTATATTCCCTCACCAGCCAATTGAAAAAAGACAGTTATTCTTATTTCACATATAATCCAGCCGAAATTGAAAATAGTAAGGAGTATTTAACATGAAACAAATAAACAATCTTCTAAAAAGTCTGTTAGCATTGCTGATTTTCTCTACCTTAGCTATTGCGCAGCCTACATTAACATCCCCGAGCGACGGCGCTACGGGAGTTTCAATACAACCGGCGTTTGTGTGGTCCGCCGGTTCTGCGACTGAAAAATTTCAAGTTGCAACAGACAACGGTTTTGGGTCGCTTGTAGTGGATAAAGCGTTCACAGGAAGCGAGACAACTTATACGTTAACCGAATCCGAAAAATTAAATAACGCCGCAACATATTTCTGGCGGGTTTCTACAGATAACGGATCGACTTGGTCTTCAACTTTTTCGTTTACCACAATTGCTTCGGTTTCCGTAACGCTCGGATGGCCCGGAAATAATTCAACGGTATATTCTACTTCAACGTATTTTAGCTGGTATCCGGCATCCAACGGATCTTTACAATTTAAGATTCAAGTTACTTCGAGTTCCAGCGGCGGAAACGGCGACTGGTCGGTTGCTCCGGATTTTTCCGCTACAACTTCCAATAATTATTATACGCTTACACTCTTGCAGGGCAAAACGTATTACTGGAGAATTATTGTGCTCACTTCCGGCGGCGAAGTGGTAAGTTACTCTTCGGAGAATAAATTTACCACAACCGGAGGAGCGGAAACTCCTACGCTTTCGTATCCTACCGGCGGAACGACGGTTTACTATAATCCGCCTTCGCTTTATTGGTATGTTCAAAGTTTAGGTTCCGACGTTACTTACGATCTTCAAGTTGATGATGATAATACATATGGTTCTATGGCAGTTAACCAAAGCAACATAAACGCTTTGTATTACACAATTCCAAGTTCTCTTACAGCGGGAACAACTTATTATTGGAGAGTCCGTTCTGTTTATAAACGCGGTACCGGAGACGAAGTAATAGGATCTTGGACATCCTCCGAGACTTTCAAAATTAATAGCGCTTCAAATTTAAGCGCTCCGCAATTATCTTATCCTACAAGCGGAGTAACTGTATATACAACTTCACCCTATTTATATTGGTATTTGAATAATTCCACAACGGGAATATCGTTCGATATTTATTATAAATTAAGCGCTGCCGGAAGTTTCACGAAGGCAAATTCTTCGGCAGTATCGAATTTGTATTATCAATTAACGGGACTTACAGCGGGCAGTACTTATAACTGGTATATAGTCGCTACGGAAGGCAGCAGTACAGCCACCTCTGCAACCGAATCGTTTGTAGTTTACGCGGCAAGTTCCGGCGCCGCCGTCGCTTCCTATCCGACAAGCGGAGAAACGGTCTATTCTTTTAAACCGTCATTGTATTGGTATTTAAACGGTTCAACCACCGGATTGACAAAATATACGGTTCGATGGAAAGCGGATAATAATTCTACCGATTGGGCTTCTGATTACGACGGGACAACTGATATAACGAGTTTAACAACAACTCATTATACATTTACTTCGGACCTGACTTACGGCAAAACATATTACTGGGCTGTTGCATCTTACGGCACAAGTTATTCAAGCTGGTCGAGCGGTTCATTTGTGGTTTACGGAAGTTCCACTGTCGCTCCGACGCTAAGCTACCCAACGGGCGGAACCACGGTTTACACAACCGGTCCGACTCTCTATTGGTATCTTAACGGGTCTTCCACCGGGGTTCAAAGTTACGAGGTTCATTACAGCAAGGACGGTTTCACTACAACCGATAATACCGTATCGCCTAATCCGACAACAACATCAACCACGCTTTCGAGTCTGACTCCAGGCGCGACTTATTCTTGGAAAGTGAAAACGGTTTACTCTTCCTCTTCATC
>CAYNUJ010000358.1:0-2288 GCA_964400095.1 uncultured Melioribacteraceae bacterium | reverse complement strand
TCGCTTTCGAGTCCGGATATTAGAGCCGGAATCGCTCTCGTGATAGCCGCAATGGCTGCCGATGGACAAAGCGAAATTGATCACGCGGAGTTGATTGACCGGGGCTATGTCGCGATAGACGAGCGGTTAAATTCACTCGGCGCTAAAATAGAAAGAGTTGATTAACATTAAGAATGAAGAGTTTTTCATTCCGCAACCTTTCCTTTTTGAATTGTAAATTCAAAAATAACCTTGTATTTTTGAATTATAATGCTCATTATAACCTTGTATTATTGAATTAATGTTTTTATTTTTACCGAGGAAATCACAATAATTGGTAGAATTTGAAAAGAATAATTACAGAAAAGTTAATTCAGTGGGAAAACAGCGGAAATAGAAAGCCGCTGTTGCTAAGAGGCGCACGGCAGGTTGGAAAAACTTATTCGGTAAAGGAATTCGGCGAGAAATTTATTAACGGGAATTTGCATATTCTCGATCTGGAAAAACATCCCGAATGGCATTCCATTTTCGACGAAAACCTCGACCCGATGAGAATTATTTCCGATTTGGAACTTGTATTAAATTCAAGAATTGACATTTCCAAGGATTTATTATTTATTGATGAAATTCAAAGTTGTCCGAGAGCTTTACTTTCGCTACGCTACTTTTACGAAGAGATGCCCGAAATTCGCATCATAGCAGCCGGTTCCCTAATTGAATTTGCGTTGTCGGAATTCTCTTTTCCCGTTGGGAGAGTTAACTTTTTAACAATGCATCCGATGAATTTCGTCGAGTATCTTTATGCCGTTGGAAAAGACTTGATTGCCGAGGAATTAAAATCGGGGAAAATTCAATTTTCAGACACAATTCATGAGATGCTTCTTGGTGAATTGAAGCGCTACTTTTTTGTCGGCGGAATGCCTGAAGCTCTGCATTCTTTCGTTCAATCCGGTAAAATAAGTTCCGCGTTTGAAGTACAGAGAGACTTGATTTTAACATTTAGAAATGATTTTTCAAAATATGCGCGAATGACGAATACAAAATGTTTAGATGATATACTGATTTCCTCTTCAAGGTTAATCGGCAATCAGATAAAATATACGAAACTCAGCGAGAACTATTCGACGCATACAGTCAAAAAAGCATTCGACCTTCTCTGCGCCGCGAAGATTATATATAAAATTCAATCGGTAAGTCAAATTGGAATTCCGCTTGGCGCGTTTAGTTCTCAGAAAAAGTTCAAAGCTCTTTTTTTAGATATTGGATTAATGCAAAGCATTTCCGGTCTGCCGGTAGATTTTGAATTTCAAAAAAATAATTTACTCTCAATGTACAACGGAGCGCTCGCCGAGCAATTTGTCGGACAGGAATTGCTGTCGAGAGGCAACCTTGATCTTTATTATTGGGCGCGCAACAGCAAAAGCAGTTCATCTGAAATAGACTATTTGATCGAAAAACAGGGAGATATTATCCCTATTGAAGTAAAAAGCGGTTCATCCGGCAGATTAAAAAGTTTACATCTGTTTTTAAGTTCTTATCCTAACGTTAAAACAGGGTATGTATTACAGCAAAATAAATACTATGATTTTGTCGAGAAAAAATTAAAATTCATGCCTATTTACTCTGCATTTAATTTTTAAATTTTGTTTAGTTTGTCATTCATATTACTTTAACATTTTATTAATATTGTGATATTTCAATTCATTAAATAATAAAAACTGGTTACTATGTCATTTCTATCGAACAAATATTTTCAGTGGATTCAGAAAGATACCCCGGCGGGGGAAGTTGAACGTTATCCGATAATCGACGAAAACGGAGAAACAACCGTAAAAGGGATTTACGTTGTTGGAGATTTAACGGGACTACCACTGTTGAAACTCGCCGCTGAAAGCGGAAAAGAGAGGATTGATTATTTACTCAATAATAAAGATTTCCTCGAAGCAAAGAAGAAGAACACTAACACTGAAATATACGATTTTATAATTATTGGCGCAGGACCTGCAGGTATTGCCGCGGGAATAGAAGCTGCAAAAAATAACTGTAACTTTATCATTCTTGAATCCGCTCAAAAATTTAATACTATTATTAATTTCCCAAAAGGTAAGCCGATTTACGCCGAACCGGACGGTTATCAGCAGAAATCCGAATTAGTAATTAATGACGGAACGAAAGAAAGCCTTCTCGAAGAATTAAAAAAGCAAACCGAAAATATTGAACTCCCGGTTAAAGAAGGCATAATGGTAGATGAAATAGTTAAAGAGAATAATTATTTTGTTATTAAAACCGGAAAAGAGAATTTTAAAGCC
>CAYNUJ010000357.1:0-2294 GCA_964400095.1 uncultured Melioribacteraceae bacterium | reverse complement strand
GCTTTGCGTGAAAAAAAGAATCCGCAGAACTTCATCAAGTGTATTTTTCTCTTTTAACTACATAAAAACTTCTCTTTACGAATAACTTGCGATGTTATAAATTTTTATTTGCATTTAAAAATAAATTGTCATAAATTTAGTTAGTGATTATTAACTAACATTGTAAAATGTGATGACAGAAAGACAAAACGAAATAATAAACGCCGCAATAAGACTTATTGCCGAAAAGGGAATTCAAGGATTAACTATTAAAAATTTATCCAAAGCTATTAAAGTGTCGGAACCTGCACTGTATCGCCATTTTGAAAACAAAACGGCGATTCTTGTTGCTATTATCGACAGTTTCAAGAGTTTAATGCCGAATATTTCCGACGTAATGATGATGGAAGGGAAAACGTCGTTGGAAAAAACAGCTTTTATCTTCGGAAAATATTTCAATAAATTCTCTAACACGCCTCAGTTAGTCTCTGTGATTTTCTCCGACGAAATATTCAAGAACGATAAGATGTTGTCGGAACGAATCGCAAAACTAATGCAGAATAATGAGGAGATGTTCTATTCCATTATCAAAGCCGGTCAGAATGCCGGTGAAATTAGAAACGATATAAGAGCAAAGCATCTGGCAATTATAATAATGGGTTCTTTCCGGATTCTGGTTAAAAAATGGGAGCTTAGCGCTTACGCTTTCGATTTGGAAAAAGAAGGAAAGAATTTGTTCAATTCAATTAAAGCGATGTTAAGCGCATAAAAATTTTTAGCTTAAAGTGTAGTGAATATTAACTAACATAAATGAAACAAAAACAAAGGTAATTAAATGGAAAAGCTACTTAACAAATTTCTGAAGGTTCCGTATCTCGTTATGGGGATTATACTCATAATTACGGTTCTATCCTTTCTCGCGATGAAAGAAAACACCAGAATGGAGACTAACCTCGATAAGTATATGCCCGAAGACCACCCGGCGTTTATCTACAGCGATCAAGCCGAAGAGTGGTTCAATATTAAAGACGGAATAATTATAGCCGTTGAGAATAAAAACGGCGTTTACAACTACGAAACTTTAGATGTAGTAAAAAAACTTACTAAAAAACTCCAAAAATTTCATGAAATAGATAAGAATGACGTTACTTCTCTTTACACAGCCGACAATATAGTGGGCGCCGAAGACGGAATGGACGTAAAGGCATTCTACAAAAGGATTCCCAAAAGCAAAGAAAAATTGGACGAGTTGAAGAAAAAAGTTGAATCGAACGAAATGGTTTTCGGCAGGCTTGTTTCGGAAGATGAGACCGTAACTGTTATTATTGCGGCAATCAACAACGATGTATTTTCACAAGAGTTCTATCAGGAAATACTCGATTTGGCAAAGGAATACGAAACCGATAACAACAAGCTTTACGTCGCCGGTCGCCCAATTGTGGAAGGAACGATGGCATTGCTTGGTCCCGCCGATATGAAAAAAATGGTTCCGATAGTTTTGTTGGTTATTACGCTTGTTCTATACCTCACTTTACGCAGTGTTAAAAGCACAATACTAACTATGATGGTTGTATTCATAAGTACAATCTGGGCGTTCGGTTTAATGGCGGCGGTTAATATCCCGATTTATGCCGTCTCCACAATGATACCCGTTATGTTAATTGCCATAGGCGTGGCGGACGGAATACACCTTTACAGTCATTTGCATCTTTATATGCGAGAACATCCAGATACTACAAAAGCGGACGCCGTAAAAGATATGATCAAGCATATGTGGTCGCCGGTTGTAATGACTTCCATTACAACAGCCGTAGGGTTTATTTCGTTGCTCACTTCGCAAGTTTACCCCATAAAATACTTCGGTATATTCACCGCTTTCGGCGTTATGGCGGCAATGCTTTTTTCCCTTGTTTTAATTCCCGCCGGAATTATGATATTCGGTTTACCAAAATTCAAAGAGAACAAGAAAAGAGACAATAAAAAAGATGACGATAAATTCGCGTTCGAAATGGCGGAAAAAGTAATTAAGCATAAAGGACTTACTGTTCTTATCACCGTTGCAATTATAGTTGTTTCGGTATTTGGAATTACAAAGGTTTGGATAAATTCGAGTTTCTTGGATAAATTCGAAAAAGACAGCGAAATAGTTCTTACGGATAAATTTATTAACGAACACTTCGGCGGAACCTCTACCCTCAATGTGATTTTGGACAGCAAAGATAAAGACGCGTTCAA
The DNA here is from genome assembly GCA_964400095.1 of uncultured Melioribacteraceae bacterium. Lineage (GTDB taxonomy): Bacteria > Bacteroidota > Ignavibacteria > Ignavibacteriales > Melioribacteraceae > CAYNUJ01. The sequence goes on along the minus strand of CAYNUJ010000357.1, from coordinate 80 downwards.
AAATCCGGAAGCGCTGCGCGTTGTTGATAAAATGCAAAAAACTGTCGACGGCAATTTGGAAGTTGTGGGAAATTCATTCT
>CAYNUJ010000356.1:0-2299 GCA_964400095.1 uncultured Melioribacteraceae bacterium | reverse complement strand
TAAATATTCTATACGGTTCATGCTTCATGGATAAATTTCTTTTTTGTATAAAAGATCATGAAATTAAAATAATAAAGTCCACATTAAATAATCTATTACCAGAATGGACGCCGAAGTAAGCACAAATGAGCGAATAGTAGAGTTGCCAACTCCTTCCGCTCCCCCTTCCGTTCTAAAACCAATATGACATCCAATCAAAGCCGTTACGCCGCCGAACACCATTCCTTTTATCATTCCAAACAGAAAATCTCCCAAGAGAAAGAACCTTTTGACCGAATCAAAAAATACTGTGAAAGAAACTCCGAGGAAATAGTTTGATATAAGATAAGCTCCGAAAACTGCAATCACGTCCGCGAAAATTATTAAAATCGGCATCATCAAAGTAGCGCCTAAAAACCTGGGCATAGCCAAATATCTAACCGGGCTAACTCCCATAGTTTCGAGAGCGTCAATCTGTTCGGTAACTTTCATAGAGCCTAATTCCGCGGCGATTGACGCGCCAATTCGTCCGGCGATTACTATTGCCGTCAGAACCGGTCCCAACTCCGTAATTATAGCCCTGCTTGTCGCCGTCCCCAAAAAACTTAAGGGTGCAATTCCCTTTAATTGGTAAGCCGCCTGCCACGCCGCAACGGCTCCTGTGAACATTGCGATTATTGTAACCAGAGGGAGAGAATTCACTCCGATGTGCTCCATCTGATACAGAATATTTTTCCGGTTCTTGAAAACCTTAGGCGTAAATCTCAAAATCTCTCCAAACAGTATTGAGATTTGCCCAACTTCCGTGAAAAACTTAAGCGTCCGGTTGCCTAAAACTGAAAACATAAAATAAATTCCATTTTTTCTTTAATAAATATAATTATTCCTATATTAATAGAACTACTCAAAATTTGTATTTCCATTATTAGAAGCCTTTAAAAACTTCCTTTTGTCATATTGAGTCCCGCTTTGCGGGACGAAATATCTCTATTATGAGTAACATTGAGATTCTTCTCCCGACAAAAATCGTCGGGATCAGAATAACAATTTGTTTGTTTTTCAAAGATTTTTATTAAGCAATGAGCTAAAAAGTTGATGATTTATTCTATTCCGTCTCTAAAAAAAAGATTAGCGCTCAATTTGTTCGTAACATTTCATAATTTTTAATATTTTGCAAATGTCATTATAATTTAATAAGATATATCGATGAGTTCCTTTACGGAAAAGTAAATTAACTAAGGGTGAATTATGAAAGAAATCATTTTAAACGTTAGCGAAGAATCAAAAAACGTATCTTTACCGGAAGAATTGGTGTTCGGTAGAAATTTTGCTCCTCATGTTTTTGAAATTGATTACAGCGAGGAAGACGGCGGATGGTTGAATCCGACAATTAAGGAATTTGAAAATTTGTCCGTTTCTCCGGCAGCTATGGCGCTGCATTACGGACAGGCGATTTTCGAGGGGTTAAAAGCTTACAAACAGGAAAACGGAAGAATCGTTTTGTTCCGGCCGGATAAAAACATCGAAAGGATGAACCGCTCAGCTGCAAGATTATGTATGCCGGAATTAGATCCGGATTTAGTTTTAGAAGGAATGAAAAAACTGGTCTATCTCGATAAAGAATGGATCCCGACAAAACCGGGACATTCTCTCTATCTTCGTCCGCTGATGTTCGCGACGGATCCGTTTTTGGGCGTGAGACCCGCCGCCACTTACAAATTCATTATTATGCTTAGTCCCGTCGGTCCATATTATCCCGAAGGATTTAAACCGGTGCCGATAATGTCCACAGATAAATATGTCCGCGCCGTGCGCAAGGGAGTGGGCGACTGTAAAACCGCGGGGAATTATGCCGCAAGTCTTTTGGCTCAGAAAGAGGCGAAAGCGGAAGGTTATTCTCAAGTTCTTTGGCTCGACGCAATAGAGCAAAAATATTTGGAAGAAGTAGGCACGATGAATATTTTCGTTCACTTCAAAGACGAAGTGGCTACTCCAATGCTGACAGGCTCCATTCTTCCCGGAGTTACGAGGATGTCAACGCTTCAGATTCTCCGCGATTGGGGATACAACGTAAACGAAAGAATGATAGATATTGAAGAAATAGTAAACGGTTACGATAACGGTAATTTAATTGAATTATTCGGAACCGGAACCGCGGCGGTTATTTCTTCGGTTAGCAGATTAAAGTTCAACGATAAAATCCTTCAATTCAGCGAAACCGAAGCCGGGGAATTAGGAACAAAACTCTACTCCGCCATTACCGGCATACAATACGGAAGAACCGAAGATAAATACGGCTGGATTTTTCCGGTTGAATAAA
>CAYNUJ010000355.1:0-2320 GCA_964400095.1 uncultured Melioribacteraceae bacterium | reverse complement strand
ATAGAACTCAGCGCGGATCAATCTGTTCACACCGAGCATGAAGAGGACGTTCACGCGAGTCACTATGAACCGTACGTCTGGAGTTTGTCCGCGTTAAATTTATTCGTAATGCTTTTAACTGCATATTTTATAACGAATATAATGGAAAGATTGAGAACCGAGGAGAACAAAACCAACCTGGAAAGGCAGAGGCTTGAAAAAGTGCTCCAATCTACTCATACGGGGCTGGTTATTGTGGAAAAAGATTTACGAATCAATTGGTATAACGAACCCGCGGCGGCGCTGCTTGAGTTGGAAAAATTTGAACCGGATAAACTTAAATCCACTATTAATGAGTGGATAAAACTGCACGAAGATAAAATATTTAAAACTTTTTCCGATGCAAAAAGGCGCTCTGTTGAAAAGGAATATATAGACAGAAAAGGGGAGAAACAGTATTTTCAAATAACGATTGCGCCGTTATTTGATCCCGAAGGCGAAGTTCATCAAGTGGTTGAATTGATACAAAATGTCAGTATCAGAAAGTACCTCGAAACCGAAATGATTCACTCGGCAAAAATGGTCACGTTGGGAACTATGGCCGCCGGAATTGCACACGAGGTCGGTAATCCGTTAGCTTCGATTTCAACGAGATTGGAATTATTATCTCAAAATACCGACGCGGATTTTATTTCCAAAAGCATCGAACTTCTGAAAAAGGAGATCAGCCGTATCGACAGAATTGTGAGAGGAATTTCACAGTTTGGAAGAGCCGGAAAAGACGAGTGGAAAATTTGCGATATAAATCTGATTTTAAATGATACGGTTGAAATGCTTCAGTATCATAAATCCAGTAAAAATGTTGAGATTATTAAATCTTATGCGGACAATTTACCAATTACGCGCGCCGTACCGGATCAGATGAAACAGGTGTTTTTGAATGTAGGACTGAATGCTTTGGAGGCTATGCCGGACGGCGGAAAATTGACCGTTTCGACCGAGCATCAAATGGGACAAATAAAAATATCATTCTTAGATACCGGCACTGGACTCGAGGAACGGCAAATGAAGAAAATCTTTCATCCATTCTTCACAACTAAATCGGATGGTTCGGGATTAGGATTGTTTATTGTAAACCATATAATTGAAGCTCACGGAGGAAAAATAACAGTTAAAACAAAGCCGGGAGCCGGGAGCGAGTTCATAATTTTATTGCCGATCTTTATTAAGCAAAACGATATGAATTAGAAAGGGAAATTTAAATTGAGTTTTAACAAAGTATTAATTATTGACGACGAAGAATTATTCCGCGAGGATTTAGCAACGATTTTAACGTCGAAAGGATTTGAATGCAGAACCGCCGGGAATCCGTCTGAAGCGCTTCCGCAATTGAGCGAATTTAATCCCGGAATTATACTTTCGGATATTATGATGCCTGGGAAATCGGGATTGGAATTTCTCGAAGAAATAAAAAATCTTCTTCCGAAAGTAAACGTTATTATGATGACCGCATACGGAACGCTTGAATCTGCGGTTGAGGCTTTTAGGAAAGGAGCCGCGGATTATATACTAAAACCGCTGGTAATAGACGATTTAATGAGCAAGTTGAACAGACTCAAACAATTTTATAAGCTCAATCAGGAAGTGGAATACCTTCGGCGGAATATGTTTGATGAGGAAGAAATATCCTCGTTTGTTTTTGAATCTGAAATAATGAAAAATATATTATCCGAAATCCGCAAGGTTGCCCCAAAGAGCAGCAATATATTAATATCCGGTAAATCTGGCTCCGGCAAAGAAGTGATTTCCAAACTGATACATGATTTCAGCGGAAAGAAGGATAAACCGTTTATCGCGATTAATTGCGCCGGACTGCAGGAAAATTTGTTGGAAAGCGAACTTTTCGGACATGTAAAAGGAGCATACACAGGCGCGGTATCGGATAAAGCGGGATTTTTTGAGATTGCGGGGGAGGGTTCAATTTTTCTCGACGAAATTTCGGAGATGTCTCTTTCTCTCCAAAGTAAATTGCTGCGCGTTCTCGAACAAAAAGAATACTACAAGGTGGGAGATACGAATGTTCAAAAATTATCTGCGAGGATAATTGCCGCGACAAATAAAAATTTATTCGACTCAGTTAAAAAAGGGGAATTCAGGGAAGACCTGTTTTACAGAATTTCGGTATTCGATATTAAATTACCTCCGTTGAGGGAAAGAAAAGAAGATATTATTCCATTGAGCAATTATTTCATTAAAAAGTATAATAAAGAAATGAAAACGAATATTAGAGGAATGGTTCCCGAAGTATTCAGCGCATTAATGAATTACGACTTTCCGGGAA
>CAYNUJ010000354.1:0-2348 GCA_964400095.1 uncultured Melioribacteraceae bacterium | reverse complement strand
AAGGGCAAACTGCAGCGACGGTCTTTCCAATTTTCTGTAAAGATACCGGAAGCTGGTAAAAGTTGAAAAGGAAGCCGCTTTAGCCATCGAAAAATTATCCGTGATATTTGTAATTTCCTCAAATCCTTTGTTGTAAATAATCTGACTCCGCCAATCGAGAAAATAAACCGGATCTCTTAAAACATTAATTATTGTTGAAAAGGAAACGTTCTTAAGCATTTTTTCGTATTCCTTTGTGTAACCGGTTCTATCCGTAAGGAAATTATTAAAACCGATTCCTATCTGCTGAATAACCGGACGCTCCCATAATTGTGAAGACGGAACTCTGTAAATAAAAGAGACACCGATGGAATTTAGACTGAAATCCGTCTCAGCCGCCGTGGGCAGTTGAATGGATTTGGTAAAATGCTCGCCGTGAATTCTCAGATTATAACGCTGTTCGAAAATATGAGTATATTCAAATACATTGCCGTATTGATTATCTTCGGAATTAACACCCGACGAGAACGGATTTAAAACATCGGTAAAATATAAAGCGTCGTCATCCCGCAGAGTTGGAAATTCTATTAATGCGCTCGCCGCCCTCGAACGTCCGAGTTTGATAATATTTGTTTTATTTTCCAATTTCAGAAAAGTCTGATGGAAAAATATTTGCCCCAAGTCGGAATCCGCGTCGGGGAACTGCATACCTATTACAAACTGTCCCCGTAAATTGCCGTACATTTTCTGTCGAAATCCCAATAATATCCCCGAGTCGGAAAAATCGTTAATTGCGGAAGTAGTATTATTGGAGTTTGCGTCAACATTTACGGACATAACTCCCCGTGCTCCGAGTTGAATCTCGGGACTAATCTGTGCAGACAAATTGATCGCGAAAAACATGTAAAACAGGAAAAACGCGGGCAAGATATATTTCTGTTTAAACATTCGATTGTCTCCTAAAATTTAATAATCACTAATTAAAAGCGTTTATTCATCCAACGCAACAATGGGCAGAGAAGTCAATCCCATTTTTTTATTCATCATACTTAATTCCGCTTCCTTTGCGGGCATGTCTTCGTAAACCAGAGCCAATAAATTGCCGCCGGGATAGAGTCCGTTGTTTGTAACCCTTCGCGTATCGTGATCGTGAAAAGTCCATATTCCCCGGTTTTTTCCTTCGATAATAATGTCGATAGTTTTACCGGGACTCAATCTAAGCGTATTTCTCTGCCACGGCTGAGGAACGGGTAAACCGTCGTCGCATACCTGCCAGAAATCGTGACCGTGAAGATGAAGGTAATGTTCTTCTGTTCCCGCATTAATTAACCGCACTCTGATGTTTTCTCCTTCATTTATATAAAGGTTCGGGGTCATAGGATAAGATTTACCGTTAACGGTAAACCAATTAGGTCGAGGAAGTTCGTCCAGCGAACGACGGTTGACAACATAAGGGGGAAGATAACCGTTTTCGACGGATTGAATAAATTCGGCTTTCGTGTTAAAAGTAGCAAACCTTTCCATGTTGAATCTTCCGTTTTTCATTAAATACATTCTTTCTTTCATCCGCTCCAGCATTGCGTTCAACTCATTTCGGATGAAATTGGAATCGTGAGCGGAATACACAAGCGAATATTCACGTTCGTAAGGGAAAGATTTTTTAATCGGGTCTTCGGGGTCTTCAATAATAAAACTGCCAAACATTCCGGACTGCATATGCAGCAAAGTTCCCCAATGACAATGATAGAAATGCGTTCCGTAAGGTTCCGCGGTAAATTCATAAACAAATTCCTGCCCGGGCATAACCGGCATTTGATTCACATAAGGAACTCCGTCCATCCGCCACGGGACATATATTCCGTGCCAATGAATTGTGTGATTGAGTTCGGTTTTATTCTTGAATTTAACTCTCACCCTATCGCCCTTGTTCACGCGCAGCTCAGGTCCGGGAATCTGACCGTTAAAAGCTAAAGTATGAAACTTGAAACCCGGTACAACTTCCTGCTGAAATATTTCCACATACAGTTCAAATTCTTTCACGCCATCAACAATATTCGGTTTTAACGCGTTGGGAAACTTCCGTTTATTGTTTTTAATAACCGCCGCCGAAAGCATCGAATCCGGAAGCAAAGAAGCAGCCGCTACTGTTGAAGTGACTTTAACAAAATCGCGTCTTTTCATTTCATCCTCCACTCATTTAGACAAATTACTAAAAGTAAGTTACAAAAAACAGGATTTTTCTACGGATAATAAATAATTAATTCTCCTTCATTATCCTACTTTAGAATCGTATTGAGACAAGCGCGTCAATTATCCCAAAATTGTCAATAGAAAAAGCCCTATCGTAAAAACCGATAGGACAAGCTTCA
>CAYNUJ010000353.1:0-2369 GCA_964400095.1 uncultured Melioribacteraceae bacterium | reverse complement strand
AGATTTCTCACCCCGACTCCGTCGGAGTTCGAAATGACAGATTACTTTTTGGACAACCCCGAAATATCTCGATTTTGAGTAACAATGAGATTCTTCTCCCGACTTCGTCGTCGGGATCATTTATTCAAAGGTTTCTCATAAATTAAAGAACATTAATCGCCGGCAGTTGCCGCATGTTTGTGTAATTTCAAATATCTGTATCCGCCCCAAAGAGCGGCGCCTAACGCGCCGGCGTAAATAGAATCGGCGTGCGAATGAATTTCAAAATTATATTTATTTTCTTTTGCCAATTCTTCAATTGCCTGAACCATTCCCTTGTTCATCGCCATTCCGCCCGTAAGCGCTATCGGCGATTCGGCTTTTAAGGATGACAATAACCTAACGACTCTATTTGCAACGGACAGATGAATTCCTTTAATGATATCGGGAGTTGAAATACCTCTCGAAACCATATTGATAACATCAGTTTCGGCAAGCACGGCGCAAATTCCCGAAGGAGTTTCCGGATTGGAAGCCTTAACCGATATGTCTCCCACTTCGTCTATTGCAAGTCCCAAGTAACGCGATATGTTCTCAATAAATTGCCCCGATCCCGAAGCGCATTGCCCGGTCATTTTGTAATCGAGCACCTTGCCTTTGCCGTTAACTTTAATGGCTCTTACGAACAGCGCGCCCAAATCGACAACCGTTTTCGCCGAAGGCTGCAGGTATATCCCGCCCCTTGCGTGAGTGGTCATGCTGTAAAAATGTCCCGTCTTTCGCTCCACCATTTCGCCTTCGCCGGTGGAAGCGAAATAGGAAATATCATTAAAATGGATATTATTAGAATTCAATACGGAATTAATAAGTTCGTTTGAAACCGTAACGGGATTTCTTTTTCTTATCTTTTCAATTCTTTTGTCCAAAATTTTATAATTCTCGCTAAAATCCATGAGGATAGTTTTTATATAACTTCCGCCAACGTCAATTCCCAATGTTAATATTTTATTATTCATTTGATCCATATAATTTTATTTTAACGGAATTTTTGCCGTAATATTTCTTCTCGCGAACATCGCTCCGCCGAGGGCGCCCATAAAAATTGAATCGGGGTGAATATTAATTTTCAAATCTTCGCCGTAACTATCCCGCACCATTTCGGTTATATATTTAAGAACCGCGCTATTCCTGGCTACTCCGCCGGTAAAAGTAAATTCGTTTCTAACTCCGCCCGACCTGGCGATTAACGACATGGCTCTAATAACGATGGCTCTATGCAAGCCCGCGAGTATGTCCGAGCGCTGCTCGCCGACGTTAAGCAGTTCTCTAATTTCCGCTCCGGCGAATACTGTGCAGGTGGAGCAGATATTCACTTCCTTTTCCGCGTCCAAAGCGAGCGGTCCCATTTCATTTATCGAAACGTTAAATTCATCCGCCACGTATCCCAAATATCTGCCGCAGCCGGCGGCGCATCTGTCGTTCATATAAAAACTTGTAACCAACCCGCTACTGTCCACTTGTATCGCTTTAGTGTCCTGCCCGCCGATATCCAAAACGGTTCTCGTATTGGGGAATATAGCGTGAGCGCCGAACGCGTGGCACAATATTTCGGATTTTATACAATCTTCGGCAAACGGAAGCAATGCTCTGCCGTAGCCCGTGCCCACCATATTTGCGATACGGATTTCCATTTCTGCAATTTGTTCGATGTGCACTTTCAGCGATTCGGAAATAGATTTATAATTTCCCTCCAATAAATGAAGCTCCGCGCCGAACCGAACGCTTCTATCTTCTTCTTTATTGTCAACGTTTTCGTACTTCCCGTTAAGAATTTTAATCGACTCGTGAACCAGTTCCTGGAAATCATATTCAACCATTTCGTTTTCCACGGGCGTAATGCTTTTATCGAACACTCGCATTAACGGTTCGAACAATTCCTTTCCGTAAGTTTCAACGTGTTCGTTATATTTTTCGCTGATGATATCCCTGAAAAATTGATTCTTATTTCCGAGATCGCTATTTAAAAACTCGTCTTTAATTTTCGGTTCTATCGTTTTAATGATATCGTCGATATATTCCGATATTTTTTTATCGCTTTCAATATTAGGCATTGCCGAAGCCGTTTCAATTAGCTGTTTATGAAGCGAGCGCAGACGTTTTTGAAATTGAAGAAATTTGAAAACGGCTTTCATATCTTCAATATATTTTTTGCTTTGTGGATCGGCTTTTATTTCGTCGTCCAATTTATTTTCGAGTATATTAAACCGGGCGTCGAACGTCGCTTCCAAACGCGCGATATCCGCAGCCACTTTATAATTAGCGCGGGTATTAGTTATCCCCCTGCCGATAATTTCATCCTTATCGTTAATTATCACCGCTTTCGAGGTCGT
>CAYNUJ010000352.1:0-2371 GCA_964400095.1 uncultured Melioribacteraceae bacterium | reverse complement strand
TGGCGGGGCTTAGTTCAACCAGCTTTTCCACCCGACCGCGAAAACGGTGCGGCTTTTTGTGGTATTTTTTGGTTTACATTGTTCGTTTGAAATTGTCCGAAGGACGCTGTGCGTAGATTAACAGTAGTGCAGTTATATAAATTTTTAATTAATTTTTGGTAGTAGTTTTTCAATCCAAAATTGTAGTTTGGGGCGGACCCTCATTCGCTTCGCTGCGGCGGACAGGCCCTCCTTCGTCCAGCGGTTGCCGGACTTCGGCGGACAAGCCCTCCTTCGCTTCGCTGCGGCGGACAGGCCCTCCTTCGTCCAGCGGTTGCCGGACTTCGGCGGACAAGCCCTCCTTCGCTTCGCTGCGGCGGACAGGCCCTCCTTCGTCCAGCGGTTGCTGGATTTCGGCGGATAAACTGGGTGAAAAGCGGCGCGATTATACCGTAAAGAAAATTATGAAAAAGTTATCATTAATTTCTTGACAAACATCTCAATATGAGATATATTTGTATATGCACATTATTACTCGAAAAAGGCTGCTGGAATTCTGTAAAAAACATCCGGATTCTGAAGAACCGTTAGATAGATGGTATCGCATTGTAAAACAGAGTAATTATAATTCGTTTGCCGAATTAAGAAAAACTTTTCCAAAAGCTGATCAAGTTGGGAAATTTACGGTATTCGATATTGGCGGTAATAAATATCGATTAATTACTTATATAGTTTATTCAGCTAAACGAATTTATATTCGTCATATTTTAACGCATGCCGAATATGATAAAGGAAAATGGAAGGAATAAAAATGATAAAAGAAAAAAATGAAATAAAAAGAGCGGTCAAAGCTTGGCCGGCAGTTTCAAAAATTATCTCTACAATTCATACAGAGAGACAATATAATCGAGCGGTAAAAATGCTTGATTATTTGATTGACGAAGTAAATGAAAAAAGCGATCCGGTGAAAGAATCATTAATCGATACACTAGGCACATTAATAAAAGACTACGAGGATAGAAATATTAAAGAACCAAAAGGAGATCCAATTGGAGTATTAAAATATTTATTGGAAGAACACGGATTGACTCAAAATGATTTAAAGGAGATTGGCAGTCAAGGTGTTGTGTCAGAAATACTAAACGGAAAAAGACAGCTTAATTTAAGGCAAGTTGCAGCGTTAAGTAAAAGATTTTCTGTATCTCCATCAGTCTTCATTGAAAGTGTATAAATCAGTCGCAAATAAGCTGTATCGCTTTTCCCCGCAAAACAGCTATGGGACAAGCAGGGTTTAGGGGTTAGGTGCTAAAATGCTTCCAAGAGATAAATTAGAATATATTGTAACAGAAGGATTAATTCATGATATTTTTAAAATGGAACAATCATATGCATTAATGAAAACGATTGGAGATAAAACAAAGAAACTTAATAGTGGATCTTTATCAAATTTTAACGAATTATTTGGGACTATTCAATACTCGTTTCAAACAGAAGCATTATTAGCAGCAGCTAGAATTTATGATAATCCGAGTAAAAAATATCCAACTCGGTGTCTTCGTGGCATTCTACAATATTTATCAGATAATACAATAGACTTGCCTTCAATAAGAGAACCTTTTCAATTAGCTCGTCATTTAAAATTTATGAACGCACCTGAAAATTTAATAAAGGATGCATCAAAAGAATCAACGGAGTTTGCTCAGAACTTTGCAAATTATATAGATGGAATATTGAAAGAGCCAAAGAGAATTGTTACACTTGATAAATTAAAATTATTTCGGGATAAAGTTCTTGCACACAATGAAAAAGTGGCATCTAAGATAGTTGGACCAACTTGGCGTGACCTCAAAGATTTAATAAATATTTCGAAAAATGTCGTTGGTGTTCTTGGTTGGTCATATTTTAGTACAGCCTATGTAATTGACGGGAGTTATATTTTATCAGAAGATACTTTAGGAACAAGTTTTGCTTTAAATAAAGTTTTTGAAATATTACAAAACAATAGCACCTAATGTTATAAAGGATTGACACTGAGCCCCGACGAAAAGCGATGCCGTTATACGTAATTGATTTTTATAATAAAAAGATATTTAAGTTTAAGTAAATTCAAATATCGGAGATAAAATGAAAAACAATCCAACATTTAAGAACTTATTAACGTGTAACAAAAGGCTTAATATGAAAAGTATGGCATATTTTGCCGGAGCTGGTTTAGCTCTGGGAGCCGGAATTGGAGTTGCTTTTGGAAATATTGCGATTGGAGCGGCAATAGGAAATATTATTGGCGCCTCTGTAAGTTTATTATTTCACAATAAGAAAATTTGAAATAAAAAGCATGGAACAAGTTTTTGATTAAAAATAATTACGTATAATGTTATAAAGGATTCATCTC
>CAYNUJ010000351.1:0-2414 GCA_964400095.1 uncultured Melioribacteraceae bacterium | reverse complement strand
ACTAAAATAAAAGCAAAAAAAATTGATGTAATCGCTCCTATAACTTGAATAATTCACAAGAAATCTGCGACAATAAGATACCCGCATCAAATAAACAATGTGATAATTTCCAATAAATTTAGTATTTTGCTTAGCAATAAAAATAATTCCCGAATTTCTCTCATCCCGAATACTCTTAGATGCACGATAACGTTGATTGGAATTTACGTTAACTGGAAATAACAACTCTTGCAAATAAACGGAGAATGTTCAATGAGTAATCAAAAACTCGAAGCTGTATCGCAATCCAGCCAAAAAGACACACTATCAAAATCAAGATTCCAAAAATTCAAAGAAACAATAGCGGGTGATTTTTGGGGCGGAACGGCTGCAATGCTTGTCGCGCTTCCATCGGCAATTGCTTTCGGACTGATAATTTACGCCCCGCTTGGACCAGCATTATCGGGTAAAGCGGCTCTTGCGGGAATGATAGGGACGGTTGTTTTGGGATTGGTAACTCCCTGGGCGGGCGGCACCAAAAGAGTTGTAACCGCTCCGTGCGCTCCGGCGGCTGCGGTTCTTTCGGTCTTTGTAATAGAACTTGTAAAACAGGGACGTATCCCTCTCGATGTAATTCCTATTTATATTACAATGGTTGCGGTGTTAGCCGGAGCTTTCCAAATATTAATCGGTTACCTCGGCGGAGGGAGAATAATTAAATATATTCCGTATCCCGTTGTTACCGGATATTTGAGCGGAGTGGGCGTGTTGATATTCATCGGACAGCTTCCAAAATTTTTCGGACTCTCTTCCAAAGTCAGCTTTGTGCAGTCGTTAACCGCATTCGGAGCGTGGCGGTACGATAGTATTGTAATAGGCGTAATTACAATTATTGTAATGCTTTACGGCTCAAAAATTACAAAAGCTCTTCCGGCGGCAATTTTAGCCTTAGGAGCGGGCGCGGTAACTTATTTTGTTTTTGGGATTTTCAATCATGATCTGCTTACTCTCCAAAATAATCAAATGGTTATCGGTAAAATATCCGCATCGGTATCGGATTTATCGAATCTTGTTACCAACCATCTCGGGTTAATTTCGCAAGTAAACCTCCCCGATCTTAAATTTATTATTGTTCCGGTTATTACGCTCGGATTGCTTTTGTCGATAGATACGTTAAAAACCTGCGTGGTTTTGGACGCGCTTACATTCTCTCGGCATAATTCAAATAGAGAAATTCGAGGACAGGGAATCGGGAATATTGCCGCTGGATTAGCGTGTGGAATTCCCGGAGCCGGAACAATGGGACCGACGCTGGTAAATTTAAATAGCGGAGGACAAACACAGCTTTCCGGATTTTTAGTCGGTCTGACTTCAGTTATAGTACTTCTTCTGCTCGGAAGTTTTATCGCGTGGATACCGATAGCCTCTCTTGCGGGAATTCTTCTCGTGGTAGGCGTTAGAATGATAGATAAAAATTCATTCGAATTATTGAAAAATAAAAATACACGTTTGGACTTTTTTGTAACCTTAGCGGTTGTGCTTGCGGCTGTAAGTTCCAGTTTAATCGTCGCCGCCGGAGTCGGTATCGGATTCGCAATTTTATTATTCCTCCGCGAGCAGATGAGAACTTCCGTTATTCGCCGGAAATCCTATGGAAACGAAATTTTCTCTAAAAAGGTCCGGCTCGAAGACGAATTGGAAGTTTTACTTAAGCACGGCGATCAAACGCTTATTGTTGAATTACAGGGACAATTATTTTTCGGCACAACAGATCAACTGCTTTCCGAAATAGACCCGCTTATGAAAGAGTTCAAATATATTATTTTGGATATGAAACGAGTCCTTTCGCTCGATTATACCGCCGCGCATTTATTAAAACAAATTCGAAGGCGGATCAAAAAACAGAAAGGATATCTGGTTTTCAGTTCGGTGCCGATTCAACTTGCCACAGGCCAAAATGTTCGCAAGTATTTAAGCGAACTCGGACTCAACGAAAAGAAGCGGCTCAAGTTTTTTGATAATTTGGATTTAGCTTTAGAGTGGACGGAAGATCAAACTTTGAAAGAAGAAGGCGCTCTTTATATAGACGATACAACTCCGCTGGAAATAAATGAAATTGAAGTGTTCCATGGGATATCTGAAGAAAACTTGGATATTTTGCGCGGCATTATTACCGAAAAAAATTATAAAGACAAAGAAGTAATATTCGAGCAGGGCGATCAAAGCGATGAAATGTACTTTATTCGGAAAGGGAACGTGAAAATAGTTCTGCCGCTTGTTGAAGGAATGGTGCATCACATTGCCACATTCCCCCGCGGAAGTTATTTCGGGGATATGTCCTTTCTTGATCTCGAAAATCGTTCCGCCGGCGCGATAGCCGACGGAGAAGTGCAATTGTTCTGTCTGCGCCGCTCTAATTTCGACGAAATATGCAA
>CAYNUJ010000350.1:0-2416 GCA_964400095.1 uncultured Melioribacteraceae bacterium | reverse complement strand
AAATAACCGCACCCCGTTCCAGCGCAGTCTTGTTTTTTTCACTCAATGCGGTTTCTGAAGGTTCACCATTATATTGGGTAGGGAATGAAACATCCAGCGGGGTTTTCCCGATTACTTCATACTTATTATTAAATCCGTAGATCTTCACTGCCGCTTCGTTACAATCAATAAATTTAAATGTATCCGGTTCCATTACTACGAGAGGGATATAGGAGTATTGGAATAAAACTTTATTCAAGGACTCGCTTTCCCGCAAAGCGTCTTGAGCCTTTTTCTTTTCGGTATAATCTTCCACAACGCCTAATCCGGAAGTGATTTCCCCTTCATTATTTTTTATCCCTTTGAAGTGAATGCGCACGTAAGTTTTTTTTTCTGCGGTAACTGAAGCATAAAGACCTTCATAATAAGCGCTTCCCTCCGACAGCGATTTTTTTACACCTTGCTTTATTTCTTCATCCTTGAGCATTGTAATCATATTTAAGCCTATGAGCGCATGCCTCGAAGAACCTATAATTTCTATAAATTTTTGATTACAATGAATAATAACGCCTTCGTTTGTATAGTGAAATATTCCCAATGGAGACTCGTTTACTATTGTTCTGTATTTTTGTTCATTCTCTATTAACTCGTAAGCTGTTTTTTTCCTATCGGTTATATCTCTTGTAATTGAAAGAATATGAGGAACACCGTTTAAGTTTATCACTTGCGCTGACATCAATCCAATAAGAATTGAACCGTCTTTCATTCTGAATTCCGCTTCGAGGTTATTAACAATTCCATCTTTTTCAAGACCTTTTAGCAGCCTATCTCTATCTTCGGAATTATTCCAAATATTAATTTCGAGAGATGTTTTACCTATTACGTCATCTCTTGAATATCCCGTAATATTTTCGAAGCCTTCATTTACGTCAATATATAATCCATCTTTAACTCTGTTTATATTTATGGAATCCGGCGATGTTTGGAAAGCTGTCCTGAACCGGAGTTCGCTCTCTTCTAATGCCTTTAATAATTTATTTTCCTCTGTAATATTTCGTAAAAACGCCGCCACTAAATTCTCTCTACCTTCGATAACGGAAATATTAATGCTTAGTTGAATAATGTGACCGTCTTTATGGCGGTGCGCTGACTTAAATTGTACAGAGCCTTCCTGCAGCATCCATTTAGTCTTATTACTAATTCCACCGGCGGCGTCCTTTACTTCCAAATTCCAAACAGTCATTTTGAGGAGTTCTTCTTCTGAATATCCAATCATTTTACAGTATGATGGATTTACTTGGATGATTTTTGCATTTTCATCGGTTAGAATAAAACCGTCGAGCATGGTATTCAGAATCAATGCATTCCGCTCATATAACTCACTAATTTTACTCGATGCGGTTTTTATTTCTGTTGTTTCTAAGCTTATTGCCGAAACGCCGATTATTTTATCGCCCAAATAAATCGGGTTAAAATTAACTTCAAAATATCTTTCATTATTATTATTGGAAATTGTATATTCAAATTTCACATGTTTGCCATTGAGTGCGGTGGAATATTTTGGTTTAATAAATGCCGCTTCATTTTCCGGAACGCATGTGAGAGCATTCATGCCTAATTCCAATTCATTACCGTAAACATCTTTGAAATTATCAATATAATACTTATTCATTAACATAAAGTTATATTCGGTGTCAATCGCCCAAATTCCGGATTCGACATTGTCGATGTATGCTCGCAGATTAGCCTCTGATTTTTCTATTTCGAGTAAAGCGGCTTTCGCTTCGGTGATATCCCTCACGTTCGATATAACAATATTCCGTTTATCAATTACAGCGGATTTCAAAACCACCTCGCACCAAAATTCTTTACCGGATTTTGTAGAAGCTTTCCATTCAAATAACTGCCGACCCTCGCCTGCGGCGCTGCAAATTAATTTTAGTATGTTTTCCTTTGTGTAAATTTCATTGTTGGAATTGAAAATATCGAGATTAATCGATAGCACTTCTTCTTTTCTTTCATAACCGAACATTTCCACCATAGTTTTATTGACATCTATTAGATCTCCGGTTTTCGCATCGTGAATAATAACCGCTTCGGTCACGGAATCGAATATCTCCTGAAATTTCCTTTCGGATTCTTTCTCGGCTTCATCCTTTTCCGCAATCAGCTTTTCCGTTACTCTGTATAGTGATTCATATTTCTGCCTGTAGGTAAGGAATTGGAACATATCTCTCGAAGCGATGGATTCTTTCTTATTTCCACCTCGCTCGAATAGCAGCAGATAAGCTGTAAATATCAATGAATATAGAAAGCCGGAAATTACTTTTGCCGCAGCGCTGCTAATCAAAATATCGTAATAATTTTCTTTACCCCAGAAAATCCCCGTTATGAAAAGTACGTTGTCCAAAACCAATATCGGTATTACGGTAAATAC
>CAYNUJ010000349.1:0-2424 GCA_964400095.1 uncultured Melioribacteraceae bacterium | reverse complement strand
CAATCATCCAATCATCCAATCATCCAATCATCCAATCATCCAAATTTAACCGTTATCCGCATTCCCTCCTAATCAGTAAAAAAAGCCGAACTTTCGCCCGACTTAATTTTTAATTCTCTGTTCTTCCTATCCGTGTAAATCCGTTTTATCAGCGTTCGCCCGCCTTGGGCGGGTAAATCTGTGTTCTATATTCCTCCGCATCTTTGCGCCTCTACCGGTTAGAGGGTATAAGGGGATAAAGTTTTAATCGGACGAGGAATTTCGTTTCAGTCTTTTAATAAATTCAAATATCAGCTTTGCGGTTAAACCCCAAACCGTCTCGTTTTCCGTAGGGTAAACAAGAACCGCATGATCATTAATTGCCCATTTACCGTGATATTTTTTAGGCAGATTTAATTTTTCCGCGGGAAAGAGATCTATCCTTTTTCCGTCTTCTCCATATGTGTAGGGTTTAATTTCGGTACGGAGCTTATATTTATTCGGCGGATTTTTTTCGAAAAATGAGACGGGGATTGTAAAAATTTTTTCAACTTCATTCCGGTCGTAATTTAGAGCGGTAATATTATCAATATCCAAAGTTCCTGTGTAAGTATGCACTATCACTCCCCTCGGACTCACTAAAGTTCCCAGTTTAAATTGAATTGAAATTTTTTCTTTTTCAATTCTCAGTTCTTCAACTGTTTCCCTTACTGCGGCGTCCATTGGCGATTCATCCTCCGGATCGATCTCTCCGCCGGGAAAGCTGATCTCGCCGCCTTGACGAATATTTGCCGCCCGTTTTTCGAAAAGAAAGCATAATTCGTCCTCAATTTTAATTAGAGGCATTAAAACGGCTGACTTAAAATAATCGCCTTCCGGCAGAATTGTGCAGTCGTCTGTTATGCTTTTCTTTAGCTCGTAAAGCTGTTCTATTTTCATTTTTAGATCTTGCTTTTAGTCCATAGTTGTTTGTTTGAATACATTAATTTATGAATATTGAAAACGGATAACAAATACTGGTTTATTGTTTTGCCGGAGGTACGGAAAGAATTAAACTGCTCAGTCGCAATGTGTTTGCATGTGCAGTATATTTCCCTGAATTAATAATTGAAATAATTCTTGCAACAAAGCGTATAAAAATTTATTTTACCGTTAAATGCGGAGGATATTATGGTAAACAGTAAATTATTAAAATCAATCCGAATGAATTTAAATGAAATGTCAGACCAATGGCTTCGCGAAGTTAGAGATTCAGAGTATATGATCACTTATCAAAAACTTGACGACGATGATATTAAGGAAAGAGGTCAATTACTTCTAATGAATTTGGCGAAGTGGCTTGAAGAAGGCGCCGAAAAAGACGAGATTGAAGGATATTTCGAAAGCGTCGGGAAAATACGCTTCAAAGAAGGATTCCCACTCACCGAAGTGCAATTTGCGCTTTACATCACAAAAAAAATGCTCTGGAATTATATCGATTGGCGGGACGCAATAAGCGGCGCATTCTCAACTTCGCACACGCGTCAAATATTAACGCTGCTCAGCACCTATTTCGATTTGGGTAATTTCTACATCAGCAGAAGTTATTTGAACGAACTTTATTCCAAACTCAGCGCGTCGGATAAATTCTCCAAAGAAGAACTTCAGCGCTATCTTAAAAAAGGGAAAACTGACGTCGGTACAATTGACGAAGACGAATTTATATGGCGTCCCGGTTTAAAATAACTTAGGAGGCAGCATGGTTTACGAAAGTTTGATTGCGATTGTTGAACAAGGCAAAGTAAAAATGGCTGAAAGCTGGTTCGAAGAAGTTAAGAGAACCGAATATATGAAGGCTTACCGCAGCCTAAGCGACGTTCAATTGTTGGAGAGAGGTAAAGTGCTTTTTAATAATTTGCATATTTGGCTGCAAAAAGGCGCCGATGATAAATACATCCGTGAATATTTTGAACAAGTCGGCAAAGACCGCGCCCGCGAAGGTTTTCCTCTTTCCGAAGTGAATTACGCGCTTTTTCTCGAGAAGAAAGTATTGTGGAGTTTTATTGCTTACAAAGACGAAATCCAAGGTCCGGTTAATCCGGCGGACGCGGTAGAATTTATGTCGGTTTTATCTTCCTATTTCGATATGGGCGAGTTCAATATTATACGCGGATATATGGGCGAACTGATAACGCTTCTGCTTAACTCGGGAAAATTTTCTTCCTCCGAAATGCATAATTTTCTTAACGGCGCGCTGGAAAAAGAAAATGAAAAAACTACTCCTTCTGATTTACACATAGATACTTTGGATATAAATCTTTTAAAAAATAGATCCGGCTGAATTCCCCGTATTCTCCCGCCGGTTACTGATTGTATATTATAATTTTTTCTTCCTATTGTTGAATTAAATAACTCTATAATTATTTATCGGAGGTTCATTATGAACAAAAAGAAATTCTGGATTTC
>CAYNUJ010000348.1:0-2429 GCA_964400095.1 uncultured Melioribacteraceae bacterium | reverse complement strand
CGCGGTAAAGAAAAGAACTATTGTTGAAACACATAGGTAACGAATGAAAAACCTACGAGAGCGAAGATTCTATTTTTCCAATTCCTTTTTGTGTATATTTGCATCTGAAAAAAGAATTAATCCACAAATATGAAGTTATAATTTGATTAAGAAATTCGTCGGTAAGCTGAAAGACATTTTCGGCAGAAAGAAAAATCCCGCAGTAGAAGAGCCTAAAGTCAATAAATATTCAAGAACGACTAAAAAAAATCTCAACGGATCTCCCCGGGGAAACAAGCGGAAAGTTAATACGCATAAAAAGAAATTCGACAGGAAAGAAACGCCGGAAGAATATATAGCGCGAAGAGCAAAATTAGCCGAAGAGAGCCGTATAAATAAATCAGCAGATTCCCCAAAGACTAAACCGCAGAAACCGGCAGCGAAAAAAGAAAGTTCCAAACCAAAAATTGAATACTGGGATGCATCGTCTTTCAGAGTAAAGGAAGAAGAAGGTAAAGTTAGGTTTCACGATCTGCCGTTGAGAGACGAAATTATGCGCGCCGTTCAAAAATCGGGCTTTGAGTATTGTACGCAGGTTCAAGCCGAGACTTTGCCGAAATCCCTTATCGGCAACGATATAACGGCTCAAGCGCAAACGGGTACGGGTAAAACAGCCGCGTTTTTAATTACAATATTCAACCATATTTTAAATAATCCGATTAATACAAAAAGAAAATACGGAACGCCGCGAGCGTTAATATTGGCGCCTACGCGGGAACTTGTACTGCAGATTGAAAAAGACGCCCGCGGATTGGGAGAATTTGTGCCGTGTTCAATACTTGCGCTACTCGGAGGTATCGATTATAGGAAACAGCAATTCGGCTTGAAACAAAATGAAATTGATATTTTAATCTGCACTCCCGGACGGTTAATAGATTTTATGAACAAAAGGTTTGTTGATTTAAGCAAAGTGGAAATTCTTGTTATAGACGAAGCCGACCGGATGCTGGATATGGGATTTATACCCGATGTGCGGAAAATTGTTTTGAGCACACCTCAAAAATCTGAACGTCAAACTATGTTTTTTTCCGCTACAATGACGAACGATGTAAATAATCTCTCAAAATCATGGACCCGGCAGGCGGATGAAATAACTGTGGAACCGGAAGAGATTACTCAAAAAAATGTTGAACAGATAACTTATATCACTACTACAGAAAAAAAACTGACTCTGCTTTACAATATTATTGAGAAAAACAACCTCGAAAAGGTTCTGATTTTCACTAACCGCCGGGATCAATCGAGAAAACTTAAAGAATCCCTCGAAAGTTTCGGAATAAGCTGCGCTTTATTAACCGGCGAAGTTGAACAGACGCAGCGTATAAAACGATTGGAACGCTTCCGCGGGGGAAAAGTTAGAGCGCTTGTAGCCACAGACGTGGCATCGAGAGGAATTCACATTGAAGGAATTTCCCACGTAATAAATTTCAATATGCCGGAAGACCCTGAGGATTACGTCCATAGAATTGGGCGAACGGGAAGAGCGGGAGCAAAAGGTATCTCTATTAATTTTGCCGATGAAGAGGACGGATACGCTTTAAATACATTGGAAGAATTTCTCAGTAAAAAAATTGAATGCGCTTTTCCCGATGATGAATTGCTGAAACCAATACCTAAAAGTGAAATTAAACCTATTAAAAGAGAAAACGTTAAACGATACGATCAAAAAAATAAATTTCGAAATCCAAGAAAAAAGAGTTCCGGACCGGTGAGAAATAATAAGAAAAAATCTTAATATTAATATTTTATAATAGCATTGCAATCATTAGGTTCTTAGCCTCACGCAAAGATCGCTAAGGTTTTTCTTCACGGCTTTGCGACTCTGCGGTTAAAAGAAGTAACCGCAAAGGGCACAAAGAAAAGAAAAAGTACGAGAAGGAAAAAGGAAGATAAAACTCCTATCTGTTAAATCTGCGTCATCTGTTCTATTTTCCATCAACGTAAATCATGAATAATCCGTGTTCATCAGTGTTCGTTTTTTCTCCGCGTCTTTGCGACTCCGCGGTTAAAAGAAGGAATCACAAAGTATTTTCACAAAGAGCAACAAGAAACTATTTCAAAAGTATCAGTTTCCTGCTTGCCGAAAAATTACCCGATTCAAGACGATAAAAATATATCCCGCTGGAAAGAGAATTTGCATCGAAATTCACCTTGTATCTGCCCACAGCCTTAAATTCATTCACTAACGTTTTAATCTTTCTCCCTAGCATATCGAACACCGTTAATTTTGCAATTCCCGGTTTTGCGAGTTGATATTTAATTGTGGTTACCGGATTGAACGGATTCGGGTAATTCTGCTCCAAAGAATAATTTTTTACTATTCCGGTTTCTCCTGCAACGGAAGTAAGCGTATAGTGGAAAATATTAATATCGTCAATATACCAGCCGTC
>CAYNUJ010000347.1:0-2450 GCA_964400095.1 uncultured Melioribacteraceae bacterium | reverse complement strand
ACTAAGTAAGTTATTTGCAGCATGAAGTTACAGACTCTCACGGAGTCTGCGACTGTGAGAATCTCGTGGATATTCTTTCGACAAACGAAACGAGGAAAAATCTTCTTCGCTTCGGATATGTTCAAGATTCCTCACGCTCGCTCTTGCTCGGTTCGGAATGACAATTTTACCTTGTCATTTTGACGAACTAAATTATTTGGGTTAAATATTTGTCATATTTTCTATTGTATCTTTTCCTCCGTAGTATCCAACGGTCTCGTTTAATCGTCTTCCCCACTTGTCCGCTAAATTTTGTAGATTTGTTCAAAGCTCTTTTGTTTTTTTGAGAATTACAAATTTTAGCGCGTCAAAGGGAATTTTCTTTCAAAATTATTCTCTTCCTTTTTTTCGTACGCTGTTGAGCGCTTATAAATTACAAATTATTATAAATTATTATGGACCCAAATAATATATTCGATATCTTTTTCAGCGTTCAAAATCCGGCAATAATGATAATAATTATTTTTACCGCCATTTCAATAATAATTATTTTAATTAAAAGAGATTTTACAACGCCGCTTCAAAGGAAGAAAGAAAAATTAGAAAATGAAAACCTAAAACTAATGGCGCTCTTTGCCGAGCTTGATCCCGACCCGATATTAAGAATTGATGATAACGGGATAATTATAAAAATGAATAAACCCGCTGAAAATATTTTCTCGGTAGATAAAATAAATAAAAGATGCGACAGCCTGATCCCAAATTATAATGAGCTGAAAGAAAACTCTTCCGACAATAACCAAGTGGCTTTAGTAAATGGCAGGCACTTTACAGTATCGATAAAAAAAAGCGGACAATTAAAGTTTTCACAAATCTATTTACATGATATTTCTAATAGGATTGAGCAGGAGAGGCTTATTAAAGAATATCAAAAAAAACTTAAATTGCTTAGAATAAAGTTAGACGCTTCGAACGAAATGGAAAGGGAGCAGCTTGGCAGAGAGCTTCACGATCATATTGGAAACAGAATATCTGTTTTTAAGTTGAGTCTGCAAAACTATTTGGAAAATCCGGAAGAGGAAGACCTGAATTTGCTGTATAAAAAAATAGATTATCTCTCTGAGGAAGTAAGAGGAATTTCTCGTCAGTTAAGTCCCAAAATTTTAAAAGAATTCGGATTGATATCCGCATTAACGCAGTTAGTTGACGAGATGACTACTAATTCCAATATGCGCGGCTACATCAGAAATATTAACTATGAAGATGTGGATGATTTTAATTTGAAACTCGGCATATATAGAATATGCCAGGAAGCGTTGAATAATATTGTTAAACACTCGAACTGCAACGAGTTTCAAATACAAATTGTTATTGAAGACGGTTTTCTTAAAGTAATTATATCCGACGACGGCGTTGGATTCTCTATTGAGGAGTTGGAAAGAAGAAATAAACCTTCGCTGGGATTATTCAACATGAAAGAACGAACCGAGTCGTTAAACGGAAAGTTTGAATTCGATTCCGTTAAAGACGAAGGAACCACGATATATTTGGACTTTTTTTTGGAGAAAGACGAAACATGATAAGAGTATTATTAGCCGACGATCATACTTTATTCCGGGATGGAATAAAATCGTTATTGGACAGTGAAAAAGATATTACGATTATAGGCGAAACCGAGAATGGAGAAGGTCTGGTTAGAAAATATTTTGAGCTAAAACCGGATGTTGTTGTCACGGATATTTCTATGCCGAAAAAACCGGGTCCGGTAGCTGCAAAGATAATACTTAAGAGAGACAAAAAAGCAAAAATCCTATTCTTATCGCAGCATATTGAAGACAATTATATCTATGAAGCTCTAAAATGCAAAGCCCTGGGGTTGATAGGTAAAAATATAGTTAAGAATGAACTCGTGCTTGCAATTAATACCGTTAATAAAGGAAAATATTATTTTGTTGGAAGAACGGATGAATATCTGCAATTAATACTCAAAAAGTTTGACGACATAAGAGAGAAAAACGGACATTTCCTTTTATCTCATCTTACTTCCCGCGAAAATGAAGTTTTGGAAGCAATTGGAGAAGGTTTGTCGAGAGATGAAATTGCTAAAAAGCTGAAAATCGGAGTTAAAACTTTTGATGCTCATAAGTATAACATAATGGCTAAACTGGGAATGAAAAAAAAATCGGAAATAATTAAATATGCTTTGGAATTAAAAATGAAACAGAGATATTAAAACCTTAATTTTTTTAATGAAAATTTAATATCTCTGTTAACAAAAATTAGAATGAGTCCAATAAGAATTTGGAATATTGTCCCCACAAAATAAACGTTTAGTTCCATACTTATATTGACTACAGTTAGAACAGATTTATAGACGGAAAACAACCCGTAAAAAGTCATTAATAGATAAAAAAGATGAATCTCATTGCTTTTGATAAACTCCCAATAAAAATA
Organism: uncultured Melioribacteraceae bacterium; assembly: GCA_964400095.1. Classification (GTDB taxonomy): domain Bacteria; phylum Bacteroidota; class Ignavibacteria; order Ignavibacteriales; family Melioribacteraceae; genus CAYNUJ01. The sequence continues at coordinate 17 of CAYNUJ010000347.1, read as the reverse complement.
CCTCGCAAATACGATTA
>CAYNUJ010000346.1:0-2457 GCA_964400095.1 uncultured Melioribacteraceae bacterium | reverse complement strand
ACATTAATCAATAGAAAGTATAGTGTTATTTATATTATGAACCGGTAAAAATAGCTGATTCTATTGAAGAATTCAATGTTTAAATAAATACCGGAATGTGTTCAGTTAAAGATTATCTTATTGAATTTCTATAGTAGGTAATTACTTTATCGGTTAATAATTCTATATCAAAATTGTTAAGGACGCGCTCCCTGGCGTTTTTCCCGAATTTATTTCTTAACTCCTTATCCTCCAGAAGCCGGGATAATTTATTTTTCAAATCCTCGCCGTTTTGCTTTTCAAAAAGGAAAGAAGTTTTCCCGTCTATGGCAATATCGAGAACTCCGTCGCTATTGGAACAAACGCATGGCAGCCCCATTGCCATGGCTTCCACCAGCGCAATGCCGAACGCTTCCGAATGGGATGGAAAAGCGAAAATATCCATCGCCGATAAAACGTCCGGCGTATCCGCTCTGAAGCCCGTGAATATTACGCGATCGGCTAATTGATAATTGCGCGCCAATGCTTTAATTTTACGCGCATATTCATCTTCTCCCCTCGAAGGTTCTCCTACAATCATAAATTTCGAATTATCGTATTTCTCAACTAACTCCTTCGCGGCGAATAAAAATTCTTCATGACCTTTTCCCCAGCTAAACCTCGCCAGCATTCCAATTACAATTTCTTCCTTATCGATACCGAATTCGTTTCGTACCTGCGTTCGCCTGGCGTTAGGCGGATTAAATTTATCAATCACAATTCCATTATGAAGAATTTCTATTTTGTCTTCGCTTAACGGAGTAGATTCGATAAGATTATTCTTTATTACTCGGCTTATCGCAAACGCGGTATCAACTCTGTTGTAAATGAATCGGTGCAGAAAATCTTTTTTAATTATAAAGGAACCGACTTGCTTAGTAATAAATAAAGGAGCGCGCGAACCCGATAATTTTAACGCGGGCACAATAATCCATAAATCCTTTGACGCTTGCGTATGCGCAATGTCGAAATTTTTCTCTCTGAATAAACGAGCTAATTTCATTATCTCAGAAGGATGAAAATATGAGGCGGCTTTTAAAGGAAAACATTTTATCGATCGGTCGAGGGCTTCTTTGTGAATCTGCGAATCGGGATAGCAGAGCAATTCCACTTCGATATTTCTATTCATTAACATTTCCACAGCGGTGAGCGTGAACATTTCCATACCGCCCCAGCTTTGCGATAAACATGAATAAAGAACTTTCATTTAATAGTAAACTTCAATTTTAGTGTTTATAAAATAATGAGCCAGAATTTCGTCGAACCGGTAACCCTGATCGCTCATAACGGCGGCGCCAATTTGGCATAAACCGACTCCGTGTCCCCAGCCCGCGCCTATTAGCGTGAACGCGCTCGGACATCCGCTTTCATTTCCGCTCTTGTCAATTACAAAAGCGGAACTGTACAAATGTGTTTCCGAAAGGACTTTCCTTATTTCCAATTCCTTACCGAGAATAAGAGTTTTCTTAGTCCCGACAATTTTCAGTTTCATCAATCTGCCGGATAATCCTCTTTCAACCGGTACGAGGTTTTTAATCTGTCCGAAATCCATACCGGTTTTCTGCTTAATACGAGCGGCTAATTCTTCCTGAGAATACGTCAATTTCCAACGATAAAAATCGGTTGTTTCTCTGTCGTAGTCCACTAAAAAATTGGATAAAGCTTTTGTATCGGTTGTATTGCAGAATGCGGGAGGATTATTCCGTATCCATCTTTCGGCATTCTCTTCTATTCTCAAATCGACTTCAAATTCATCCGGAGGATATTTATAATCGATAATGCTTTGGAGATACGGATGCGCCGTCGGTTCCCAAACGGATTCAAAAGTTTCGGAAATACCTCCGCACGATTTTGAAAATCTGGCGTCGCATAATTTGCCGTTGTACGTCAGAACCATTCCTCGAGTTAGCTTTACCGCTTCGAGGGCGTTATGCGCGAAAAGTTTTGTTACGCCTTGATAACGCTGGCAATGGTCGTCGGCGCAGACATCGTATAAAATATGGTCTTCTCTATCGTACCATCGAATAATCTCATTTTCCGTTTCAACAAACAAATTTGCTTTCGGCTCTGTCTTTTCAAGCGAGCGGCTTCTTTCCATTTGCGTTAGCAGCCAGCTCCGGCTTATTATTGCGTGAGCTTTCAATAATTCCAGCGAACTTGTCGCGCTCATTTCCGATGAAATAACGCTCACGAGATAATCTTCGATTGTCAATTTATTGATTGCCGTTATTTTATCGTTTTCGATTACGAAATTTATTCCGCCTCTGTATTGCTGGGTTTTTTTCTGTTCCCAGTGAAAATCTATTCCTATCAGCACATTTTTCACAACTACGGTATTTACATCCGGGTTGGCAGGAGTGAATCCCCGACCGGGTTCAATAATTACTCGGAAGTGCACAAGTCTGATCTCCAGTCACACCCGAGAATCTCTAATGTCAC
>CAYNUJ010000345.1:0-2546 GCA_964400095.1 uncultured Melioribacteraceae bacterium | reverse complement strand
AAATTTTGTGCCTAAATTAAGAATTCTTTCAAATATTTCCTCATTTTAATTTAGTAGTATTAATTTTTTTATTTATGTTTGAGAAATTAAATCAAGAGAAATTAATGAAAATCGGCATAATTCAATACTCCCCCGAGTGGGAGGCTTTAGAAAAAAATTTCCTAACCGTCGAAGATTTAATTGATAAAAACGGAAATGACGAGGACGTTATTATCCTTCCCGAAATGAGCTTAACCGGTTTCACGATGAACTCCAAACAATTCGCGGAAGATATCGACGGCATTTCAGTCTCCGGATTTATAGAACTTTCGAGACGAGTAAAGAAACATATATTTGCCGGAATCATTGAATTGGAGGATGAGAAAATTTACAATTCCATTTTTCATTTCGATAATAACGGACTGATAATGGCACGGTACAGAAAAATTCATCCTTTTTCATTCGCAAAGGAAGACCAATCATATTCGCGGGGAAAAGAAACGGTAATCACAAAAATCGGGAAAACTTCAGCGGGTTTATCAATTTGTTATGATTTGAGATTTCCCGAACTTTATAGATTTTACGGGAAAAATGAAACGGATATCATCATAAACATCGCAAATTGGCCCGTGCCGAGAATTGAGCATTGGAAACTATTGCTCAGAGCGAGGGCAATTGAGAATCAGACTTTCGTTATCGGAGTAAACCGGACCGGTTCGGATCCATTCAACGATTACTGCGGCTGCAGTTCCGTTTTTTCGCCTATGGGAGATGAACTGTTAATGCTCGATAATTCAGCGGGATATTTCACCTGCGAGTTCGACGAGGCGGAAGCAAAAACAACAAAAGAGAAATTTCCGTTTTTGAAGGATATTAAATTGATTTAGTTATGAAATAGTAGATACATCCGCAGTTATTCTGCCCGCGCAATCAATTCTTTCAATTCTTTTCTGCCTTCGCTCACCAATTCATTTTCATCATAAATTAAAGATTTCCCGCCGGAGACAAGCTGCTTCCCTTCCACAAATACATCCACTACATTTTCCTTTCCGGCTGAATAGACAATACCGGAATAAATATTTGAATCATTCGTAAGCAAACATTGATCGGCTTTATTCAGATCAAGCAGCGCAAAATCAGCTTTTTTACCCGGTTCTATTGAACCGGTTTCAGAGTCGAGATGCAGAGCTTTTGCCCCGTCGATAGTGGCGAGGCGGAATACCTGCTTCGCGTCCATAACGGTAGGCGAATAGCGCGGTTTCTGTATAAGCGACGCGAGCCGCATTTCCGTGAACATGCTCAAATTATTGTTGCAGGGCGCGCCGTCGGCTCCGAGCGATACGGATATTCCTTCTTTTAAGTATCTCGGTATATCGGCGATTCCCGAACCTAATTTAAGATTAGACGAAGGACAGTGGGCGATTCGAGTGGAAGTTTTTTTCAGCAGATTTATTTCATTATCGTTAACGTGAATTCCGTGGGCAAGCACGGTTTTATCCGAAAGAATTCCTATTGAATTGAAATAATCGATATTCTCCTTTCCCGTAAGATTTCGAACCGCTTCAATCTCGCTTTTATTTTCGGAAGAATGTGTGTGGTAAATCGACCCTTCAAAATCGGTAAGCATTGCGGCTGTTTCTTTGAGCAATTCCTCCGTACAGCTAAGGGCAAATCGAGGCGCGAAACCATATTTAATTCTTCCTCCGGCGGTATTGTGAAATTCTCCCGCCAAATCGTAAGATTCTTTTAAACTATCTTTTGTATTTTCCTTAAATTCCGGATACATATCATTCATATCAATCATACATTTACCGGCAATCGCTCTTATGCCCGATGAAATAAGCTCTTCGAAAATTACCTCTTCGTATCGCATTGTACCCATATCCAAAAGAGTGGTTGTTCCGCCGGAAAGAAGTTCAAATATTCCGAGTCTCGCGGAAGCTCGCAACGAAGACTTCGAGTGATTATTCTCGTACGGGAAAATTCTTTCGCGAAGCCAATCCAACAGAAGAAGATCGTCGGCTAACCCGCGAAAGAGAGTTTGACAGAGATGCACATGCGTCTGCACAAATCCCGGAATAAGCGTAAGATTTTCCTTTCTAATTACTTCGCAATCGCCGGGAATAAATCCATCTTCCGGGATAAATTCGATTATTTTCCCTCCGGATATTTTTATTCCGGTATTTCTCAGAATGTCGTCGTTATCGTTGGCTGTAACAATTGCGCCCGGGAATAAAATAAAGTCGTTATTCGGCGTCACTTTCGCCCCCTTTTAAAATTTCATCCAACTGTTCCATCGCATACCGGAGATGAGGAATTACTATTGAACCTCCGACTATCAGCGCGATATTGAAAGTCTCGTAAAATTCCCGATAGTCAGCCCCCTCCTGAACGGCTTTGTCAATATGATACAAAATACAATCGTTACATCTTAAAACCATCGATGCAACCAGTCCCATAAGCTCTTTGTTTTTCGCGCTCAAAGCGCCGTCAATGTACGCTTTATTATCAAGGGCGAAAAATTTATTGAAATCCCGAAACCCCGAGTTCAATATTCTATCGTTCAT
>CAYNUJ010000344.1:0-2556 GCA_964400095.1 uncultured Melioribacteraceae bacterium | reverse complement strand
GTATAACAGACATCAAGGAGGCGGAAATGCAGCAGATAAGTAAATTGCTCGTGCCCGTTGATTTTTCGGATTACTCCGTAAGCGCGCTAAAATATGCGGTGGATTTTGCCAAAACTTTTAACGCGAAAATCATAATGATCTATGTGGTGGAACCGATGCTTTATCCCGCCGATTTTTCAATGGGACAAATTGCCGTACCTGATACAAGCGAGGATATGGCGATACGCTCCAAAGAAGAATTGGCGAATTTGGCGAAAGAACACCTTGGAGAAGAAATTCCTCATGAATTGATAATCAAAACAGGACGACCTTTTATGGAAATAATCGAAACCGCAACCGAGAAGGATGTCGATTTGATTATAATTGCCACACACGGACATACGGGCGTTGAACACCTCTTGTTCGGCAGTACGGCGGAAAAGGTTGTTAGAAAAGCTCCCTGCCCAGTGTTGACTTTAAGAGAGCCGGTTAAAGGGTTTAAATTCCAAGGTCGGTAAAATGAGTGATTTTCACTCGCGACTGGAGGAAATTATTAATGATAAATCTTCCGGCAGCAGAGACCTTTTAACAAAAATTCATTTTCTACTGAGTGAAAATGTTTCCGCTATACTCGGCAATCCGGATATTATTCAAAATATTAAACATAAATTCGCCGGTTTTCAGACTATAATATCTTTCTGCGATAGTATGCTTAAAGCTGAAACCGAAAATGAGATTAGTGAGATTCTAAATTCATTTATGCGGAATAATGAAATTCTATATGATTTGTTATTCAAGCACGCTTTTCCTTTTTTAGAAAACTTCAAATCCTTTATTACAATCAGCAATAGCCGAACCGTTTACGAAATAATAAAAAGATTAACCGAATCCGATAAAAACTACACGCTTACCGTTTGCGAATCCCGCCCGAATAACGAAGGAATAATTATGGCTGAAAGATTTGCCGGTCTGGGACTTAAAGTGAAAATAATAACTGAAGCTCAAATAGGCGGCGAAATTAGAGATGCGGAATGCGTTATACTCGGAGCTGATAAAATATTGCGCGACGGATCAATCATTAATAAAGTCGGTTCGCTCGTTCTTGCAATTTGTGCGAAATATTATGATATTCCGGTTCTCGTACTTGCCGATAAGACAAAATTTACCGAAAACACAGAATATCAACATAAGTTGTATAGCGCCGGGGAAATATATGATAGCAAAAATGATTTGATTTATATCACAAATTACTATTTCGAGAAATTGGATAGGACATACATCACAAATATCATATCGGTATAGGTTTATATTCTTAGCAATTATTTTATTATTTTTATGATGAGAGGAAATAATGGGAAGTTTACCTGATTTATTGGTTTTTTCCAACGATACGGAAATGATCGGCGCTTTCTCAACTAATTCATTCTCTGAAAGATGCAATCTCCATTTAGCAAATAAAAATAATCTTGGTCTTACCAAACTGAATATAAAAAAATACAGTCTTGTTGTTTTGAACATCGAATCAAATCATCCCGATGAAATAAAATATTTCAACCAAATTCAAGAAAAATCCCAGGACGCTCCAATAGTAATAATTTCTAATTTTTATGAAGATAATTGGAAATCCATATTCGGAAATAAGATTAAAAAGTTCATCCCTTCCACTACAAATTCCCAAAATCTTTGCAAGGAATTGATGGAAATTATTTTACGCAAAGTTGACAATGATAAAGCAAAGTTTTCGGGTAAATTGGACGCTAATAAACTTTTAATGTTATTTAAATTAACAAGAGAAATTAATTCCATAGAAGATTCCGGGGAATTGTTTTATATTATTTCACTAAGAGCCATGGAAACCTTCGGGTGTGAACGCGCTTCGGTTTTTATGCTGAATAAAGAACGCACGGAATTATTCTCGCGCGTTGCGATTGGCTTGGAACGGAAAATTATTAAACTCCCCTTAGGCAAGGGAGTTGTTGGACATGTAATTGAAACGGGTAAACCGTATATCACTAACGAAGTTAAAACCTCGCCTTATTTTAACAGCGCATTCGACGCAAGAACCGGTTTTGAAACTAAAAATATTATTTGTGTTCCGTTAAAGAACATATCTAACGAAACCATCGGCGCTTTTGAATTAATGAATAAAAAAGAGGGGGAATTTACCGAAGTTGACAGATTTTACCTGGAATCGCTTTGCCCGACAATATCGATGGCGCTTGAAAACAATATCCTTAGCAGATATTCAAGAATTCAAAAAAATGAATTAAAGTCTCTGAGAGATCAGGTAAATAGAATGGAAAAAGCCGCCGCCGTTAAAGATGCAGACAGTAAATCGCTCGAAGAGTTCGAAGAAAAATATAAAGAGATAATTACAAAATCCAATTTGGCGGAAGATTTGGAAAGTTTACGTAGAATGCTCAGAGGCAATAAAAAAGCCGATCAATGTATTGAGCATCTGCAAAATTACTTTGACGATATTTCCGAATTGATAGGAAATATTTCTGAAAAGAGTTCATAGGTTTATAGAAAAGATGACCCCATAAACACCTTATATATCCCCGTTACCTCAATTGC
>CAYNUJ010000343.1:0-2561 GCA_964400095.1 uncultured Melioribacteraceae bacterium | reverse complement strand
CATAAAGGTTACGAATACGGAAGAACTCACAACTTAACGCGAAAGGCGTTGGAAGATAATGTTGCCGCTTTAGAAAACGGAAAATATGGAATTGCTTTTGCTTCCGGTTTGGCGGCTATTCAAGCGTTAATGGCGCTTGTAAAATCGGGCGACCACGTAATTGTTTCCGATAATGTTTACGGCGGAACTTACCGTTTGTTTGAAACAATTTATCGGGATTACGGATTAGATTTTTCATGGGTTGATATGAGAGATATTGAGAATATCAAAAAAGCAATAAAACCGAATACGAAAATTGTTTACGTTGAAACCCCGACTAATCCTATGCTTAATTTAACCGATATTTCGGCGGTCGCTGAAATTTGCGTAGAGAACGGATTTATTTCTATTGTTGATAATACTTTTATGAGTCCCTATTTTCAGAGACCGCTGGATTTGGGTGCGGACATTATTGTCCACAGTTCAACAAAATATCTAAATGGACACAGTGATATCATCGGTGGAATTGTTTTAACCAACGATGATGAGATTTACGAGAGAATAAAATATATTCAGAACGCCGCCGGTGCGGTGCCGTCTCCCTTCGACTGTTGGTTGACACTGCGGGCGACTAAAACTCTAGCCGTGAGAATGGAGCGTCATAACGAAAATGCAATGAAAATTGCATCGTATTTGAGTGAATCCGATTTTGTTGAAAAGGTATTTTATCCCGGATTGACTTCACATCCGCAGCACGAATTAGCGAAAAAACAGATGAGCGGTTACGGAGGAATTGTTTCGGTTGATTTAGGCAATATGGAAAGGACTGCGAAATTCCTGAAAAGCTGCAAGGTCTTTACATTGGCGGAAAGTCTGGGTGGTGTGGAAAGCCTTCTCTGTCATCCCGCTTCAATGACTCACGCGGCGGTTCCGAAAGAAGACCGGCTCAAAATGGGATTGACCGATTCTCTTGTTCGATTGAGTGTTGGAATTGAGGATGTTGAGGACTTGATTGCAGATATCGAACAAGCTTTGCGGTTGTGATACCCCGTTTTACGAACCGCGGTTCTTTGCAGGTTTTCGACTGAAATATCATTAAAAGCGGGAAATTTCTATTTCCCGCTAAATATTTTCGAACTTTTACCGATAACATATATTCCATTGTGAGTTAAATCAATACTATTTAGCGAATATTTTTTTATAATTAATTACATTCGATTATTATTGCTTTAATTTTGCGTTGTTTCGTTTTGAATTGTTTTTATATTTATTCGTTATAATTGATTTCTTCAAATTATTTAAGAGTGGAACCATGAAAACGATGAAATTATTTTTAATCGTAGTATTTATCTCGATCAGTAATTTAAGCGTAATGGCTACTACCGTTACGGTTAAATTATTGAATAGCGAAAGTGCCGGATTAAGTGGCGGAACAGTTAAATATTACCAGAACGGCTGGCAGATAGTCGGTACGACAGATGAAAACGGAAAAATAGAATTTGATCTTTCTGGAAACGATTATACTTTCGGCGTTCAATATGAAGGGATTTGGACGCAGAAGAATCAGAAAATTTCCGATGACCCCGTAATAATTTTTAATACTAAAAAAATAACGCTTAAACTTCTTTCGGCAAGCGGAGAACCGATAAAAGGAGGTTTAACTAAATATTATGCTAGCGGTTGGAAAGATATCGGCAATACCAATTCCGAAGGAGAAGTTACAACGGAATTACTTCCCGCCCAAATAACATTCGGAGTTTCCTACGCCGGTTTGTGGACGCAGAAATCTCAAAATATTCAGAGCAATTCCGAAGTTGTTTTTAACACAATCGGCGTGGATGTGTTTTTCAGCGACAGCAAAAATGTTCCTATTTCCGACGCGCTCGTTAAATATTACGGCGGTGGGTGGAAAAACATGGGAACCACCGACAAAGAAGGTAAAATTCATTATGAATTGCTGCCTAATAACATAACGTTCGGTATCTCTTACGGCGGATTGTGGAGCCAAAAAAATGTGGACATAAGAAAATCAAATAAAGTGAATTTTAGTACAATTAAAGTTGCGGTATCTTTGCTGGATAGCGACGGCAAAGGATTGGAAGGATCCATAGTTTATTATTACGGCGGTGGGTGGAAGCAAATTGGCGAGACTAACTCCGATGGGAAAGCGGAAACGGAATTATTGGAGAATAACATAACATTCGGAGTTAGTTATAAAGGATTATGGACTCAAAAAAGTCAGGATATAAGAAATGACGTTGAAGTCGTTTTCCATACAAAAAAAATCACAGTTACGTTTAAAGATAGCAAAGGCAATCCACTGCAGGGAGGAAACGCAAAATATTACGGAAGCGGCTGGAAAAATATTGGCGAAACCGACGCCTCGGGAAATGTATCTATGGAACTATTGCCGGGTGACATCACGTTCGGTCTAAAATTTGAAGGAGCTTGGAATCAAAAAAGGGTAAATACAAATTCAACTCAGTCCGTTGATTTTAATACAATTGAGACTATTATTAAATTACTCGGCGGAGGCGGAGGTATAGAAGGTGCGACCGCAAAATATTACGCTTCCGGCTGGA
>CAYNUJ010000342.1:0-2563 GCA_964400095.1 uncultured Melioribacteraceae bacterium | reverse complement strand
TAAGAAAATATAAGTCGGAACTTTTATGACCTTATATGTCTTATATGGTTCAAATGGAACTCGTTTTATAATCGCCCTGTATCTGTGTGAATCGGTAAAATCCGTGTTCACCCGCCTCAGGCGGGTAAATCTGTGTTCCGACTTTCTTTTATTCGCGCAAATCATAATCAATCATGAAAAATCCGCGTTCCATTTATTTTTTATTGTTCCCCTAAAAAAAGGGACAAATTTTAGTACTGTTTTTTTCGATAATTCTTTTTATTATTGAACAATAAAAGAAATTTTCTCACACAAATAGAAGGAGGAATAATATGCACAAACTAATTTCATTAATTATTCTATTAACCATATTCCTTTCCGGCTGTAAAACGAGCACCGAACCCGTTCCGCCGGAGAAGAAACCGCCGGGCTACCAAGAGGATATTCCCTGGCCCAGCTTGGCGGACAGCCCGTGGCCGATGTACGGCGCGGACCCGCAGAATACTTTTCGAAGTAAAACAAATTCCCCTCTTACCGGAGAATTTGATTGGGTATTTGAAACTTTTGACAATGAATACAGCGTCGTTCTTGGACCGGATTCTACTATTTATCTCGTTATGGGACAAAGCGGAAGTTCAACAATATTAGCTCTTGATCTAAACGGAAGCTTAAAATGGGAAACATTTCTCGATAAAAGCGGAGCTTTATCAACGCCCACTGTTTTAGCCGACGGCTCTGTTCTCGCCGCTACGATTGATAAATTCTATATTCTGTCGCCGGTGGGGAAAATATCAAAGTCGTTTGTCAATCCCGGAGCTCGGTTTTGGCCGAATATTAAAATCAACGTGTCCTACGACGGAAACATAATTTATATTCGCGATTTCAAGATAATTGAATCAATGTCATTGGAAGGCACAATAAATTGGTCCTTTCAGAATGAGAATATCCCCTTTTTATCAAAGTTTACAGCTTTTTCACCGGACGGAAACACCTTGTATTTGGGCGGTAGCGGATTAATCGCGTTTGATTTGAATAATCAAGAAATAAAGTGGCAAACCGATAATTCGTTTGGCAATTCAGAAATAATGGTAGATAGCCACGGCAAAGTATATTCTTTACAGGATACAAACACATCCCATATTTCTGTATCAAGGTTTAGCGCTGAAGGCGACTTAGAATGGAAATATAATTTCATCGGTACAGAAGGGATGACTTTAGATAAAAACGGCAATATTTATTTAGGTTCCCCCTTGATCAGTTTGGATTATAACGGCAAGCTAAGATGGAGTACAAATATTTATACGGATGGAATGCTTTCAAATAACGGTTTGGAACTTTATATTAGTCGCGGGGATCTTGATAGGAACATAACTTTGTATGCAATTAATATGGAAACCGGTAATATAGATTGGCAAACTAAACAGGAAAATACAAACTATGAACCTTCCACGGCAGGAGTTATAGGATATAATAAAATATTTTGTCCGGGCTGGGGGAATTCAAATCTAATAACATTTAAGTAGGAGGTAAAAATGAATAAAGTGAAAATTTTAATAATAGCATTTTATTTCTCTGCAAATATATTTGGACAAAGCGAAATTCAAGATTGGTGCCAACTTGAACTTTTTATCGGCATAGAAGGAATATCAAACACTACAGATTCTGTTAAATTTACTATGTTAAATCTTAATGATACAAATAATGATGTATATTATCCGCCTATTACTGCATATAATTCGTTTGTTGGGAATACGCCGATAGATAAAAGTCCAAGATATAATTGGTTCGGTTTTGAAAGAAGCGGCACCAATTGTGGACCTAATAATAACGATAATCCAGTTATTCGACCTGGAGGCACTGTTATGGAAAAATATTCAAATTCTTTATATAAAATAATTGCGGAATATTTTGATAGTTACAATAATAAAACATTTATGCAATTTTATTTTTATTTGGATTTTAGAGATAATAGATATCCAGATTATTCACCTCCGACAAATGGTCATAGTACTGATCTATGGCTTAAATATTATGCTTCGTTTGACTCTAATAGTTTTGCTTATTCACCTTCAAGTCCTGGTTTTGGCGACTCAAATGGCAATGGTTTATACGAAGAACCCTTTGTTTATGCCGGTTGGACACAGATTCCAAAAGGTGAAATATTAACAATTTGGGATATAAAAAAAGGCGGAACATCAAATCCCGGTTACCCATTAACAACTCAATCCATGTGGGATAACGGATTGGTTATTATTAAAGATGATATTCACCCAACTTTAATTTGGTGTGCTTATCCAAACAGAGAACCTGATAATTATGAAATTTATAGAGCTATAACTTTTTCAACAAATCCAAAATTTAGAACTTATACACAGGTTGCGACAATAAGTTCAACAATATTTAATTGGACGGATTATAATATTTCACTTGGTTCAGGGCAATATATATATTATTATGTAACAGCTCAATTTGGTTATCATGGATATTCATCGAATGTAGAAATGGTAACCGGCGGTATGACTAAGCAACTCCCCCCCCCCGTTATGTTAAAAGTCAACACCGGCAGGAAAATTTTTCAGCATCC
>CAYNUJ010000341.1:0-2578 GCA_964400095.1 uncultured Melioribacteraceae bacterium | reverse complement strand
TTCACTAAAAGTCTCCAAAAATTCCGACATGAGTTCTCCGGATTTTACCGTCTCTGCAATTACAACAAATTCACATAATGTGACAGAAACAAATAAATTGACGAATAATCAGGTTTATTACTGGCAGGTAACAGATGCGAATAGTAATACATCGGAAATTTATCAATTCAAAACAACTCCGTCTGTGTCCCTAAGTCTTGTAAATCCGGCAGATAATTCAACCGGAGTTTCCGCGTCTTATGTAATGTTTACCTGGTACACGGGTTCAACGTCGTCAGGTTTGAAATTTTACCTGCAATACGACGAAGGCGCAACTTCTTTTTCCAGCGCTGATTTTAGTGTAGTTACCTCAAATACCTACTATACTAAAACCAGTTTGTTAGAAAACACAAATTATGCGTGGAGGGTTATTGCTTTCAACGACGACGGTGACGGAACTTTTGAAACCGATCAAGACGTAATAGTAAGTTATTCTAGCGGTTTTACATTCAAAACATCCGGCGGTTCAACTGTAAACGCAATTCCTTCATTCCCAACGGGAGGTTCCTTAGTTTACACTAACACGCCGACTCTTTATTGGTATTTGGATTCTTACGGAACCGATTTGAAATTTACAATTCAAGTTGATAAAAATAAAAGTTCAAGTTGGGATTATGAATATACAACCGGAACGACGAATCTATATCACACGGTTTCATCTTCCCTTGATCCAGGTACAACATACTATTGGCGCGTAAAGCCATGGTACAAAAAAGGAACCGGCGATGAGCAGGAAGGCAGTTGGAGCGCTTGGGCTGAATTTGTAACTAACGGCAGCGGTACTTTAATTACACCTACTCCCAGTTATCCGACCGGAGGAGTAACTGTTTATACGACAGCTCCTACTTTGTATTGGTACTTAAGCGGTAGTAGTACTGGTCTAACATTTGACATAGATTACGGAACGAGTGTTGACGGTACAGCAGATGTAACGGGAGTTAGTAATTTATATTATGCGTTAAGCGGTTTGACTCCTGGTACTACATATAAATGGAAAGTCCGCTCAAATAACGGAAGTGGCGGCACATGGTCCAGCGAAGCTTCTTTTACTGTAGCCGGCGGTGTGAGCGACGGACATGCGGTTGTTTCGTATCCGATCAGCAATCCAACGGTTTACACAAATACACCAACATTATATTGGTATTTAGAAGGTAATTCGTTGGGATTAGACGGCTTCGTCGTTAAATATAAAAAAGGTTCGTCCGCTACCGGAGTCACAAATACAAGCCCCGATGCTACGGACGGGCTTTATGATATTACTTCGATAAGTACTTTATCCAAACAAATAACAGCTAGTTTAGATTACGGATCAAAATACTATTGGGCAGTTGCTGCCTATGATGGCGCCAGTTATTCAGCCGGTACGGTTGGAGCATATTCCGAAGGTTCATTTACAGTTGTAGGAGGAACGACAGTTCAGCCGGTTCTTTCTTATCCGATAAGCGGCAATACGATTACTACCAAATCGCCGACTTTGTGGTGGAGCGTTTATGGCTCTACTACAGGAATCACTAAATATTACGTGCATTACAGCAAGTCCGGATTCTTGAGCGATTCTACTACCGCTAACACTACGGGAACGCAAACTTACCTTAGCGTGAGCGGACTTACCGCCGGAGCGACATATACCTGGTGGGTAAGAGGTTTTTACAGCGGTTCAAACTACACTGCATGGTCGAACAAAGAAACATTTGTTGTGGATCCGGGCGCTTCGCCGGTTCAGCCGTGGGTAGGCGGACCGAACAATGTGACTGTTCTTACTACTTCGCCGGTTGTATCTTGGGTTCTTCCGGTTCAATCCGAATCTCAATTGGTTTACGAACTTGAAGTTGCCGATAACCCTGAATTCACGGATTCAAGAATAATTACAAGCGATGTGCCTTTTACGCAAGTTGACGGTTTAAATCTCGGCAAGGACTATTACTGGAGAGCAAGGTCTAAAACGGTGAATACCGGACAATATTCCGATTTCTCTTCGGTAGCGCATTTTGGCGTGGATCAGACAACCGCGGTTAACGAAACAGAGGTAATTCCGAAGGAATTTAAAGTCAGCCAGAATTACCCGAACCCGTTTAACCCGTCAACTGTAATAGAATTTGCTATGCCCTCGAAAGAATTTGTTACGGTAAGAATTTATGATATCCTCGGAAGAGAAATTTCCACTTTAATGAATAATGAAATGCCCGCTGGAGTTCATAAATTAACTTGGAACGGCATGAACAATAACGGCGTCGAAGTTAGCGCCGGAGCTTACATTTACCGCATAAAAGCGGGAAAAAACATTGTTACTAAAAAGATGTTGTTAATCAAATAATATTGTCGGACAATTTGGGAATATTAAAAATATGTTTAACAAAATTTTAAAAGGAGAAAACAATGTCTAAAGTAGGTTCGACAATATATGTAGTATTATTAATTATGGTACTTACAACGGCTATAATAGCTTGTTCCGCATTTATACTGCCTTAAAATAAGTATAAATGGGTCTGCTCTAAAAAGCGCAGGTATTACGTCATTGCGAGCGAAGCGAAGCAATCTT
>CAYNUJ010000340.1:0-2588 GCA_964400095.1 uncultured Melioribacteraceae bacterium | reverse complement strand
TAGTTATTAATAATTTGGAATTTTATAAAAATACTCATAAGTTGCTTTTAAGAGAAGAGGAAATTCGAGATTGATTAAAATAAAAGTAACAACGGGGAATAAACGAATAAATTGATAACATATAGTCCCAATATACGCAATGCAAAATAACCGTAAATGTCAAGGGTCAGTTTATTCCCCACCCCAGGTTCAGTTTATTCCCCACCTCAAAAATGTAAATACCGTTTCAAAAAATAGCTAAAAAAACACTAATAAGCGTTTTGCAAAACAGCTCTGTTTTTCTTTCTGTAAGACTCTCCTTTGATTACTATTTGATGAGTGTGATGAGCTAATCTGTCTAAAACTGCATTTGCCATAATTGGATCCAGAAAGATGTTGAACCAGTTGCTAATTGCTCTGTTGGAAGTAATTATTATGGACTTCTGTAAATATTTAGCCTCCACAATAGTGTATAATAATTCAGTTTGCTGCTGATTGATTTTCTTAAAGGCAAAATCATCTATTATAAGAAGGTCTGTTTTAATAATACTTTTGAGTGTCACGGGTCAAAATTATTCCCCATAAAAAAGAAGAAAAGGTCAAAAGTATTCCCCAGTCAGGGTCAAAAGCATTCCCCACCCTGGTCAAAAGTATTCCCCACCCCATGATGTAAAATAGAAACAACAATAATCATATATATCAACTGAAGAAATAGTCAGTATTAGTTTTGTGTTTAACAAAAAACAAAACAAAAGGATATATATAAATGAGTTATAAAAGGATAAACATCATGGAAATAATAGAAATATGCAGAAGGTATTTTGCCGGAGAGACAATAAAGATTTCTATAACAGAAATAGGATCCATTCGGCTTTGGAATATCTTTCACCTGAAGAGTTTAGAGAAAAGTTTGAATTGAATGGAAATGTGTATTAATTTTGTGTCTACTTTTTGGGGCGCATATCAAATCCATGTACGAGTATATTTATCATCTCTCGTATCGATATAAATGTATTTGTTATTATTTGTGTTAAGCAATTTATATACACCATAGCCATAATGAGGTGATCTTGTTTTTGCACCCCAAGCGCAAAAACCGAAGCCGTTCTGACCATTCAGATTATTTCCATTTTTGTCAGTCATAATTCCATCTTCCTCTAATCCACCATCACAATCATCACAATTGATACCGCAATCAATACATTCGGTGATGAATTCTATAGGATAATCAATTACATCAAAGCAATATGCATTGTCTATTTTACTTATTTCGAAATTATATAATGTTAAGACCTCTGAATTACTAATATCGATATAGAACTCTGGTGCGATTCCTAAAATCTCTTGAATAGACTGGCTGTAAATTGAATATGAAAATAATAAAAATGAAATAAGAACATATTTTATTTGTGACATTTAAGTTTCTCCTTATTTTATTGAAGATAAAACATTTGTTTTATATCCCGGCACATATAATTTATTAAAACCTAAACCGAATGAATAGTTTGAATGATAAAAATTATCAGGATAAGACAACTGCCAACACAAATTCCCAGTTGAATCAACACATACTATTTTTTTTTCTTCATCCACCCCTATCGAAAAATAAATATTATTATTTCCATCAACGACAATCGGACTTGAAATATTAATATCGCTATCTTTGGGATAAGTCCATTTTAAGTTTCCTTGATAATCTATGCAGTAAAGTTTTCGAAGTCCAGTATATATATTTCCAAACTTATCCATTGCGAAAGAATTATAATTTGAAATTAATGACCAAGAATTCTCTAAATCACTTAATAAATACTTCCATCTTACAGTACCGTTATCATTGAGAGAATATAAGTATCCTTTATTATCATTTCCTTTTGAAATAACATAAACATATCCATTGCAATCAACAATTGAGTAGCCGGAGAATATTCTATCGTTGCCAAATGACCATTTTATTGTTCTGGTATTAATGTCAACTGCATATATTGTTTTACCGTTAGAACTTCCCGGGATATATAAGATATTCCCATCCGGAGAGAAACTCATTCCCTCGAGTTCTGCTCCGTGAAAATCATCATTAAAGAGTTTCCAAAGTATCTCTCCATCCTTATTAATTGCAAATAAGGTAAATTCGTTATTTTCGTATCCAAGTGAATAAATGGTTCCGTCACGTCCAAGACTGATACCGCTTTGCTCAATGTTTATTTCATTCTTCGTTTTCCATTTTAATTGTCCATTTGGAGCAAAAGCAAACAAATTTTTCCAACCGCTAATGTAAATCGTCCCATCGGAAGCGATTAATGGACTCGACTGACCGAAATAGGAATCAAATTGATAAATCCATTTCGTTTTACCATTTTGATATAGCGCAGCTATTCCAGTAATTGCATCCGGTATCGGCGAACTTAATCCGATATAAATGGTTGAATCATCATCGATAGCAATTCCTGTGCTTACGTAAAATGAATCTATTTCCCATTCCAAATTACCAAACGAAGCGCCGAATCCTTTTGAACGCCCAGTACTTTGAGGGCTTCCTCTATACATCGGCCAAGGGCTGTCCGCCAAACTTGCCCAGGGAATATCTTCCTGGTAACCCGGCGGTTTCTTCT
>CAYNUJ010000339.1:1399-2603 GCA_964400095.1 uncultured Melioribacteraceae bacterium | reverse complement strand
AATTACCTACAAAAGAATTGAAAAAAATTCTAAGGGCGATTAAATCGTTGAGCGATAATCAGAGACCTTTCGGAGCGATTAAACTCTCCGGAGATGAAAAATACCGCTTGAGAGTTGGTAATTATAGAATACTTTACCAAATTTACGATAATAAATTAGTCGTGGTTGTCGTAAAAGTCGGACACAGGAAAGATGTTTATAAATAGGCGGTTTCAATTTTTATCTTTTATAAATTAAACTTATTTCCGAGAGTTCTTTCAAGATTTTTCCTCTAATCCTTTTCCCACTTCCCGACTCCCGTGATTCGGAAATATAATCACTCCCGGTTTTTTGTCATGCTTCAATTTTATATGCGAACCTTTTTGTTAAGGCTTCGAGATGAATCCTTTATAACGTTATACTTACTTCACTACCGAAGCAAGATCATTTTTTTCACCGTGCTATAATTACGAGTATTTAAACGATAAAAATATATTCCGCTTGACAGATTGCTCGCGTCGAATACTGCTTTATAATTTCCCGGCGACTTATATTCGTTTACGAGAACGGCGACCTCCGCGCCTAGAATGTCATAAATTTTTAATGTTACCCATTGTTGTAGAGACGAAATATATTTCGTCTCTACAACATTTGGAATCGAATATTTTATCGTTGTCGTAGGATTAAACGGGTTGGGATAATTCTGATATAATTTAAATTGAGCGGGAGCGTTTTCTATATTATCAGCGCTGCCAACTATTAAACCCTGAGCCATTCCGAATAGGTTTTTGTGTCCATTCGCCGAATCAACCCAGACGGAATAAAAAATCTGAAAACCGTCAACTTCTTCAAATTGAAATCCCACAACCGGTTGAGGATCATCTACTTTTACCTGCCGAACTAACACGCTGTCTATATTATTAAAAATTGAAGTGGCAATATATTTTTGAGCTTCGTCAGACATTTCATAAATAAAAGGATATAGGGGATAAGTCCTATCCGGATTAAAATAATATGCAAACGCGCTGTTGTAATTAGAAACCGATGAATTGGAATCGGACATCATTTCGGCGGCTTCAAAGCTGCTTTCATTCAATTTAACTATGTAAATCGATTTTTTCCCGCTCGATATATTGTCGAAAATCAAATTGCCGTAATAGTCGAAAGAAAGATTATCAGGCTCATTAGGAGCGTTAATTATTTTAACGTCGTTCCATTCGCCGTT
>CAYNUJ010000339.1:0-1299 GCA_964400095.1 uncultured Melioribacteraceae bacterium | reverse complement strand
TCGGGTCAAAAAATGGATTTTGATCGGAAAAAAGGATGTCTCGAAATCTTAGAACAACAATATTTGAGGAATCTCCGTTATGCGCTTCGAAAAAAAGACGGTAAGGAGTTTCAGAGTTATCATACATTACGCCGTGAGAAAACGCAGGAGATTCGGAATCAAAATCGTAATCTGTAATTTGAATTACGTTCTGCGCTAAAACGGGAAAAGCGGATAACATTAGCAAAGCGATAAATCTTTTCATTGCTTCCCCTTTTTTTTTGTATTGTAATTTACCACTGGAAACGATATTAATCAAGTTAAAAATTGTTCTCCAAATTTTTTATTTTGATTTCACACGATTTATATAAAACCGCATAACGGCTTCGTTTTTCACCGCGCCTGTCCGCCGAAGTCCGGTAACCGCCAGACGAAGGAGTGCCTGCCTCGATGCTTTTTATCGAGCCCGCCCCGATTCTTTTCATCGGGGGGTCGGGTGGTCCAAAGGACTCCTCTGGAGAAAAGACGGTTATATGTATGCTAAATGAAACTAAGTTTCTATTTCATCAGTTCGTAATTTGTCACTAAAATAGATGCGGATAAATGTAACATCTCTTCAAGTTTTCTAATCATATCTACCGTTAATCTTTTCTTTTTATTCAAAACTTCCGAAACTCTACTCTTGCCGCCTATTACTCCGACTAAATCCTTTTGTTTTATATTCATTTCTTCCATTCTAATTTTAATTGCTTCAATCGGGTCGGGCGCTGAAATGGGGTAATGCTGATTTTCATAGTTTTCAATTAGCAATGATAATATTTCCGCTTCATCGCCTTCCTTTGATTTCGGTGAAGAATCAAAGATTTTTTCAAGTCTTTTTAGAGCTTTTTCGTAATCTTTTTCTGTTCTAATTGGTTTGATGTTCATAGCGTTTACCTTTAAACTGTTTCAGCATTTATTTTATCATATTCTGCGTGAGTGCCTATAAATCTAATAAAAGCCCATTGTCTTTCGTAATTAAATTTAACGATTAGCCGGTATGAATTTCCTTTAATATTGAAGACTACTCTATTATCACGCAAAATACTTGCATTTGCAAATGATTCCTTCACTTCATTTGGGTTCTTCCAATTTGAAAATTTTACCGTTTCATACCAGGTTTTCAGATACTGTTCGCAATCCGAATGCTTTTCCCAATATTCTCGTAAAGCTTTTTTTGCAATAATTCGCTTCATAGAAAAAATATTTTTCTCAAATATAGCGAAAAGTTCTTTAAAAGAGAACTAATATCAAAGAAAATACTATTGAATGATTAAAAAA
>CAYNUJ010000338.1:0-2612 GCA_964400095.1 uncultured Melioribacteraceae bacterium | reverse complement strand
TTTTTTTCTTATTTTCTTTTTAGAATTTGGGATGACTGAATTAATGATATAAAATTTATGACGCCGACTCAAACCCATAGCGTACAGGACGGTAATCCCTTTACCGCGAAGGATATAAAGCCGAGGCTTATTCCGGAGATAAAGCAGAGAATGCGAGCCGGGGGATACAGCTGTAAAACCCACTCTTCAAAACGTACCAAAGAAAAAACGATAGAAATAAAATCAAACAACAAACGAACACGAATCCCGATTAAAACCCCATAGCAATATTGTTGAGATTGTTTCGTATTTATCCCGACGACTAAGTTTACATCGGGACAATAAATTTTTTTGCAATATTATGCATAATTACCAAAGGAGACATGTTATGAAAAACCATAAAACCTTCGTTTTAATTGTATCCGTATTATTTATAATTTTATCTGCTTGTTCGCCAAGTCCTGTTGAATTAACAAAACGTTTTACCACAACTTATAATACTCACGATGTTAATAAAATAGTTGCATTATATACCAACAATGCTGTTTTTGAAGTAGTTGGAAAATTATCGTTCAAAGGCAAAAACCAAATATACCGCGTTACACAATATGACAGTGTCCTGAATATTCATATGACGATAAGTAATATTCTAATGCGAGCCGATACAGCATTTTATAATTTGACCGAAACGAATGATTGGTACAAAACTGCTGGAATTGATGCAACTCATTATAAAATGAAACTTATTTTTAAAAAGGACTTAATTACACATCTTCAGGCTGAAGTAAAACCGGAGACACAAAAAGCTGTTAGTCAAGTGTTATCGCCATTCGTGAAGTGGGCAGCTGAAAATAATACAGATATATTAAAAGAAATGATGCCCGAAGGCAAATTTATTTATAATGCTGAGAATGCCAAAAAGTCTTTGTCTCTATTACTCAAATGGAAAGAAAGTTTAAAAAAATAATGGATTTGATAATCTTATAGCTAACGTTATAAAGGATTCATCTCGAAGCCCTCGCCAAAAGACGGCGGAGTGAATCCGCCAAAAGGTGTCGGGATGTTTCGGGGCAGGACCTCCTACTCCCGACGGTGTCGGGATACGGCGGACAGGCGCGGTGAAAAGCGACGCCGTTATACCTATCAAAAACAATAAATTGAAATTATTGGTTATTTGCTTTATATTTAAATAAAAATATTATTGTATTACAGTGAGAAAAATATGATTACAAAAGCACGCATTAAACGTAAAATTGATAGAATGCCAAATGAATTTTTGGACAAAGTCTATAATTATATCGAAAATCTCACTACTAGCAAAAAAGGAATGAGAAAAATACATACATATAAATTAAAGGGGCAATTTGACGATGTAAACATCCGAGAAAAAGCTTATGAATAATATTTTGATTGATACTAATTTGTTGATTTATGCTATTGACGAAGATTCAAAATATTATAATTCTGTTCACATGATTTTAGACGATGTATCAAATAATTTATTTACAACATCAAAAAATATATCAGAGTTCATTTCTGTTATTACACGCTATCCAGGTAAAAGTATTTCAATTAAAGATGCTCTTATTGTAATAAAAGAATTTGAAAGTATTTTTACAGTTTTGTATCCATCCGAAAAATCAAATTTGATTTTCATAGATTTGCTAAAAAAGTATTCTCCTCACGGACTTAAGATTCACGATTATGAAATAATTAGTATTGCGCTATCATATAATATTAAATGTATTGCAACTGTTAATAAAAAAGATTTTTCCGGAATCAAAGAAATAGAATTAGTTGCTATATAATAATTTACTTAAAGGTATAACGTTATAAAGGATTCATCTCGAAGCCCTCGCCAAAAGACGGCGGAGTGAATCCGCCAAAAGATGGCGGGATAAACTCGAACAAAGGAAGGCGGAGTGAATCCGGGCAGGCGCGAAAACGATGCGGCTTCCGTCTTCGTCCGTCTTCGTCCGTCTCCGTTTCGCTTCGCTACGGCGGGCAGGCGGGGTGAAAAGCAACTCCGTTATACCGCTCTCAACATTTTTAGCTTGTTACATTTACGAAAAAAATAATTATATTGCAAATATGAAATTGCAACAAGATCATATTGACAGAATTAGAAAATTCTTTCTCAACAAACCGGTTTTAAGAGCATATTTATTTGGCTCTTATTCTCGTGGCGACGCCGACGAAAATAGCGACATTGATATTCTTGTTGAGCTGGATTATTCAAAACAAATTGGACTTGAGTTTGTCCAAATGCAACTAGACCTCCAAGATTTACTTCAACACAAAGTTGATCTTCTTTCTGCAAAAGCAGTTTCTAAATATATTTATCCATTTATTGAAAACGACAAATATTTAATTTATGAAAAATAGTCTTGGCGATAGGGTAAGGCTCCAACATATTCAAGATGCAATTTTAGAGATTGTATCCTATACTAAAGATATTTCATTCGAAGAATTTAAATCGAATTCTATGATATTGTTTGCTTCGGTAAAGCAATTAGAAATAATCGGAGAAGCTGCAAATAACGTTACTAAGCATTTCCAAAATATTTACAATGATATAGAATGGCGTACAATTATAGGTTTAAGAAATTTATTAGTTCACGAATATTTTGGAA
>CAYNUJ010000337.1:0-2637 GCA_964400095.1 uncultured Melioribacteraceae bacterium | reverse complement strand
GGTTAATAGAAGAAAATATCCCGGCAATTTACGGAATTGATACACGCGCTTTAACCCGAAAGCTAAGGAATAGCGGCACAATGCTCGGAAGAATAATTTACGATGACGATTCGGAATTATTTGAACCGTTCCAGGATCCCAACGAACGCGATCTTGCGGCGGAAGTCTGCATAAAAGAGCCTTTGGAATATACACGGGGAAAGAAAAAAATAGCTCTGATTGATTGCGGTGTGAAATATAATATAATTAGGGCTTTTACCGAACGAGATATAACTGTTATTAGAGTTCCGCATAATTATGATTTCCTTTCGCTCGACGTGGACGGCGTGATGATATCCAATGGTCCGGGAGATCCCAAAAAGTGTGTTGATACTATTGAGAACGTAAAGCGGGCAATGTCTAAAAGCGTTCCCATTCTCGGCGTTTGTCTCGGAAGTCAAATTTTGGGTTTAGCCGCCGGATGCGATACGTATAAATTGAAATACGGTCACCGGAGTCACAATCAGCCGGTCAATGAAGCAGGTACGAGGAGATGTTTTATCACTTCTCAAAATCATGGTTTTGCTATTAAATCCGATTCCCTGCCATTAGACTGGAGAGAGTGGTTCGTAAATGATAATGACGGAACTAACGAGGGAATAACTCATATTGCGAAACCTTTCTTCGGTACGCAATTTCATCCGGAAGCTTCGCCAGGACCGGATGACACGGAATTTGTATTTGATATGTTCGTGAGGGCGCTGGGATGATAAAAAAGGGAAAACCAAAAAAAGTTCTCATTCTCGGTTCCGGAGCTTTGCAAATAGGTCAGGCAGGCGAGTTCGATTATTCCGGCAGTCAGGCAATTAAAGCTCTTAAGGAAGACGGAGTTAAAACCGTTCTGATAAATCCCAATATTGCTACTATTCAAACCTCCGAGGAATTAGCCGATCAGGTTTATTTTCTGCCGTTATTGCCTTCAATTGTAGAAAAAGTAATTGAAAAGGAAAACCCGGACGGAATTCTTCTCGGTTTTGGCGGACAGACGGCATTGAATGTGGGTGTCGAGCTTTACAAATCCGGCGTTCTCGAAACTTATAACGTTAAAGTATTGGGCACGCCTATTAAGACTGTTATGGATACCGAGGACAGAAACCTTTTTACTGAAAAAGTTAAGGACGCCGGGCTTAAATCGGCTCAAAGCAAGTCCGTTCATTCCGTTGATGAAGCTCTTGAAGCCGCAAGCGAAATAGGATTCCCCGTAATGGTACGAATCGCTTACGCGCTGGGCGGACTCGGTTCCGGTATTGTGGAAACAAAAGAGGAATTGACAGAAAAAGCTAAACGGGCGTTTTCGTTTACCGGACAGATATTAATTGAAGAATCTCTTTACGGCTGGAAAGAGGTTGAATACGAAATTGTAAGGGATAAATATGACAACTGTATTACTGTGTGTAATATGGAAAATATCGATCCTATGGGAATACACACCGGCGACAGTATAGTGGCGGCTCCCGTTCAAACTCTTTCGGCAAAAGAGAATTTCAAACTCCGTTCGATTGGAATAAAACTTATCAGACATTTGGGAATAATCGGTGAATGTAATATTCAATATGCGCTATCGTCCCATTCGGATGATTACAGAATAATTGAAGTGAACGCCCGGTTAAGCAGAAGCTCGGCATTAGCTTCTAAAGCCACCGGTTATCCGCTTGCCTTTGTGGCGACAAAACTTTCGCTTGGATACAATTTGAATGAAATTGAAAACGTGATAACAAAAGAAACCTCCGCATGTTTCGAGCCGGCTTTGGATTATG
The DNA here is from genome assembly GCA_964400095.1 of uncultured Melioribacteraceae bacterium. GTDB lineage: Bacteria > Bacteroidota > Ignavibacteria > Ignavibacteriales > Melioribacteraceae > CAYNUJ01. Next base: position 841 of record CAYNUJ010000337.1, on the reverse strand, counting down.
TAGCTCTCAAATTCCCGCGCTGGGATTTACAGAAATTCCGCGAGGTGAGCGCTCTTCTCGGATCGGAAATGAAATCTGTCGGCGAAGTTATGGCAATCGGCAGAAGTTTTGAGGAAGCGCTTCAGAAAGGTATTCGGATGCTTGATATCGGTATGAGCGGGTTTGTATGCAACGATTTGACAGGTTTCGAGAATGTGGAATCGAATTTGAAAAATCCCAGCGATAAACGAATATTTTATCTTGCCAAAGCCATCGAAGAGGGAATGAGCGTGGACGAAATTCACCGGCTTACTAAAATTGACCGGTGGTTTCTCTATAAAATGAAAAATATAGCCGATATCAAAAAGAAATTTGAAAATTCATCTTTAATTGATTTAAACAGAGAAGACCTTACTCAGTTGAAGAAAAGCGGTTTTTCGGATATTCAAATTGCCGAAATAACCGGATCGACCGAGCTTAAAATAAGAGAGATGAGAAAACTCAGCGGAGTTGTTCCGGTGATAAAACAGATTGATACAATGGCTGCTGAATATCCGGCGCAGACCAATTATCTCTATCTTACTTATCACGGAACCGAAGACGATATATCCACCGGCGAACCTCGTCAGGTAATTGTACTCGGCAGCGGACCTTACCGGATCGGCTCTTCGGTTGAATTCGATTGGTGCTGTGTAAACGCGGCTAAATCCCTCGAGCAGATGGAGTATAAATCGATAATGATCAACTACAACCCGGAAACCGTCAGCACCGATCACGATTCATGCAGCAAACTTTATTTTGAGGAAATGTCTCTCGAACGCGTTCTCGATATTTATGAAAAGGAAAACCCCGAGGGAATTAT
>CAYNUJ010000336.1:0-2639 GCA_964400095.1 uncultured Melioribacteraceae bacterium | reverse complement strand
ACAATGACTCAAACAAGAAAAATGGTATTAATGAAATGAAAATTAAACTATTCCTTTCATCTATTCTTTTCTTACTTTTTTGCGGCGCGGGGATTCTGCATTCTCAAACCGTTACGTTCGATAAATATTATCCGCAATTCGGCAGCGGCGCTTTTGGCAGCAGTCTCGATATCATGAAGAATGGAAATTACCTGGTCGGCGGATATATTAAGGATAGCCTTTTCATATCTAAATTCGATATTACAGGTAAATTAATTATGCATAGGCGTTACAATACTAATCATGATTTCATAAATAAACCTGTATTATTGCTTCAGGACGGAAATATGATGGCGGTCTCCAGTAAAATTAGAGCCAATGACATGAAGTATCTTTATGTATTAAAACTCGCATCTAATGGCGATACGGTTTGGACTAAAACCTACAATTTTTCCCCTTTTTATTCAGACGAAGGATTGAAAATTTTTCAAATAAGCAGCGGAAACTTTATTGTTTTTGGCACTCAAGGAAGGAACCGTTTCTCGTCTAAAAAAATAAGCATGACAACAATTAATGATTCCGGTGAAATTCTATCGACTAATATAATAAACATTAGATCAAGCAGAACAGTTTATGGTCTATACTTAATAGAAAAAACAAAAGACGATAACTTCGTGATTGTTGGAGAACAAAGAATGTTAATAATTAACTCGATCGGAGAAGTAATAGTTGATAAGGTTTTTTCTTCAAAATATATCTACAGTATGAGTTTAACTTCCGACGGAAATATATTAATGATTATGAGCGGAGAATTGATAAAAATTGATTTAAACGGAAATATAATCTCTACAATTAAGTTAAAAAGAGAGCATTATAGCTGGAGTACAATTAAAGAATTGCCGAGTGGAAATATCGTTATTACAACAATGGAGAATATAAGTGAAATAGACCCAGCCGGTAATGTATTATGGCAGAATAAACTCAACGGCTGGACTTATACATTAGCTCAAACATCCGACCGAGGATTTGTTTTAACAGGTGAAAAGTTACTTGACTCCGGTTTTTTGTGGCTGTTAAAATGCGATTCGACCGGATTTTACAAATCATTGCATCTGCTCCAACCGTTGCGGGGAGACAGACTGGAGATGCACTCATGCCTGAGTATTAAATGGTTCAGCGCCGGGATTGGTAATGTGGATATTTCGTATTCTTCCGATAACGGCGTTTCCTGGGAAGCAGTCGGCTCTCAAATTCCATCTACTGTAGGTAATAATGAATTTAATTGGCGGTTACCGGATTTTGAAACCGATCGAGCTAAAATTATAATTTCCGATTCGGAAGATCGTTCTTTTAATGATTCCGTATCATTTTCAGTTTACTACGACCCTGATCCCTATCCAGGTTATAATTTTATCGCGGGAAATCAAATCAAAATGTTCGTGTCGAACAACGGAGACGGTTCTCATAATCCTCTCACAGGCGGGAGCGGTTTTCTATGGCCCGGCGGATTCTGCTCTAATATAAACGCCGTATTTGAAGACGGGTTGGTTTACGGCGGAATAGTGGAGGGAAATGTAAATGTAAACGGCAGTACATACCGCCACGGATGGCAGCCGGGAATTATTCTTCCCGATGGTTCGCCTGCCGATTCAACTCATTCTTCCTCGGCTATTTGGAAAATCAACAAAAATTGGAATTCTTTGCCAGCCGGTCCTATTAAAGACGAATACGCATTTAATTATGAAAATTGGCCCGGAAAGTACGGCGCCCCGTTTAATGACGTTGACGGAGACGGGAAATTCACAAAAGGAACCGACGAACCTCAATTCATCGGCGACGAGGTTCTCTATTTCACTTCCAACGATTTGGATTCGGAAAAAACAACTTCAGTTTACGGTTCTCCGCCAATCGGTTTGGAGTTTCACGTTACGGTTTGGGCTTACGATACAGATGATTTTCTTCAAGACGTTGTTTTTAAGAAATATCAAATTATCAATAAAGGAAATAAAACGATTGAAGACATGTATCTCAATTATTGGTGCGACGACGACCTTGGGGACGCGAACGATGATTATAATGGATGTGATTCTACTTTAAGTTTAGGCTTTACTTATAATGCTGATAACGACGACGTTACTTTTTATGGTTTAAATCCTCCCGCGGTTGGACATTTACTTGTACAGGGACCTACAGTAAAAGCCGAACCGGCTGACAGCGCAAAATTTAAAGGTAATTGGAGAAAAGGATATAAGAATTTACCCATGACTTCGTTTGTGTTTTATATCGGCGGTTCATCCACGTATGCGCTTCCTGAAACAGGAACTTTGAGAGGCGCGGAAGATTTTTACAATAATATGCAGGGGTTACTTTGGAACGGAGAGAATTATATTAATCCGAACACGGGAGAACCCACAAAGTTCGCGCTATCGGGAGACCCGGTTAACGGCACGGGCTGGTACGAAGGAGCGGGTTGGCCCGGCGGCGAGAAACACCTGGCGACAAAAGATATTCATTCTCTTCCGGCTCCTTTACAATGGCTCCCGGCGATACGCAGGAGGTAGTTTACGCATTTTTTATGGCGCAGGGAAGCGACAATATTCAATCCGTCGCAGAATTAAAAAATACGGCGAGGAAAATTCATCAGTTTTACGATAATTTAA
>CAYNUJ010000335.1:0-2641 GCA_964400095.1 uncultured Melioribacteraceae bacterium | reverse complement strand
AAAAGCTTCCCCGGATACTGTCTCACCGCTCCTTTGAACTCAAGTCCGAGCAAATGCACCAGACAATCCGCGGTACTCATCCCGGTTCTTTCGGCGATAATATCAATGTGGATCGGTTCGGCGTCTAATATTTCGAAAATATTTTCTTCGAACAAGTTTAACTGCAGTTTATCTTTGGGAATGATTTTCGTTTCTGCTGTAGAAATCAGATTTAACTCGACTAAAATATCATCCGTATCTTGCACAAGTTTTGCGTTTCCCTTTTTAATAAGCAGATTCGTACCTTTACTGCTTGGGGAATCAATATTGCCGGGAACGGCAAAGACCTCTCTTCCTTGATCCAAAGCGTATTCGGCGGTATGCATGGCTCCGCCTTGAATTCTTGTTTCCACTATTACGGTTCCCAAGGATACGCCGGAAATTATTCTATTGCGGCGCGGGAAATTCTGCGCGTCCGGGTTTGTTCCGGGCGGATATTCCGATATCACCAATCCGGTTTCAACTATCTGCTCGAATAACTCTTTATTTTCAGGCGGGTAAATTACATCAATACCGGAACCGATAACCGAAATTGTCTTTCCTTTATTTCTTAAACACGCGCGGTGCGCAATTGAATCGATTCCCCGCGCGAGTCCGCTTACAATTGTAATTCCTAATCCGGATAATTCAGATGAAAGTCTTTCGGCGGCTTTCCTTCCATATCGCGTCGGTCGGCGGGTTCCTACTATCGCTACCGCGTCGGTATCGCATAGCGAAAGAATTCCTTTATAATAAAGAATAACCGGAGGAGTAAAAATATTTCTTAATCTATCTGGATAATCGTCGTCCCAGTAAACGGTAAAATTAATGGATTGTTGTTCCAAATATTCAAGTTCATCTTCGTATGGAGAATTTCCCTTCTCGGCGCTGCGGATGAGGTTTGAAATTCTAATTGCTGTATCCAGCCCGAAACCGTCCATTCGGGAGATATTGTGAGAATTAAGGATTTCTATTCCGCCAGCGTTTTTTGCTTTTGAAATAAGGCGTAATATTTTATTGGGACCTATGCCCGGAATATCGAGCAGCGTTCTTATAAGAACGAATAACCGGTTTTTATTTGAAATCAATCTATAATTTTATTTCTGTTTAACGTCAATGTCGTCAACAACCGCAACAATCATTGTATTCACGGGCGCGCGTTTGTGTCCCAATACCTGCATTACCGCCGCGCCTTCTTTTACCACAAGAACCGTATCGCCTATTCCCGCGTCAACAGTATCAATTGCGATTGAATCAGTTTCCCCAACAAATTCGCCTTTCAAATCAATAGGATGAATTAGAAGTAATTTTTGTCCTTTCAGCTCTGCATCCTTTTGAGTGGCGACCAAATTACCTTTAACTTTCGCTAGGAACATCGTCCTTGCCGGAATTCTCGTTTTTTACTTTTTTTCTGTAAAAAATTGCTAAAGGAAAGATGATCAAATAACCTATTAATAATACAATCGGTGAATAGGAAAGGGAAATCGGATTATCCCAAGGTCCCTGAGCCATTAACAAATTACCGATTATCAGAACTACAATGCCGCCGATAAGAAGAAGATAATTTTCCTTTTGCCAGTAATTTTTGAACGGCGACTGCTTGTCGGCTTTCAATGACTTTCTTCTTTTTCTAACTACTTTTGCCATAATAAGAGTACCTTATAAAAATTAGGGGAACAGTTCCCAAGCTGCTTCTATTAAGAACCGGAAATTATCGCATCCGGTAAATTGTTATTAACTAAAGCCCCTTATAGGGATACATAATATAATAACTTAGAAACAGTTCCCAAAAAATAAAACTCAATAACCATAAAGAACGGTCAAAAAATAAATTACTTGATTCTCTTTGTCAAGAATAACTTATTGAATATTGTACACAATTTTTCGGATAGTGTCGAATTGCAAATATGGATACTCGTTACGAAGAGCCCCAATTGCCTCGTTAGCCGGAACTTGCTTATCTCTTAATGTTTGGAATTTGCGCCTTATGATATGATCGCGCAAAGATTTACGATTAAACAAATTCCGTTCCTCCAGGATGTGAAAAATCTCATCGCTGATAAGATCGGAAAGCGGATTCGAATGTTTGTTCGATTTTGGGCTTTGCATGGCATTATTCCTTTCTATTTGTTGGTGATAATTAAAAGCCCGTAAAAAACGCTATTTTTCCTCCTAACTAATTTTAGAGTACTTAAACAATATATTTGACTTTTAGTTCCGGAATTATATATTTGCACTCTCAATTTACTTTTAATTGTTGTGTTGAAAAGTAAAGTTCTTTACAGAAAGAAAGTTTGTCCGTAGGAAGTGAAAAATAATTTTAAATATTTTTCACTTTTTTTTGCTTCATTGTTTGCATTTTAAAAAACAATAGCCTAATTTTAAGTTTGTGTTTGAAATGAATATGCACATTGAAACGATGATAAAAAAAGACGGACAAGAAAGATAAACTTGACAAAAGAAATGATTTGATGTAAATTTGAAGTCCGTTTCAAAAGTTCTTTGATAGAGTGAGTGACTAAAGAAATTTAGGGTTCTCGGAAAATTACACAATTTTTTTGATTTACAACGGAGAGTTTGATCCTGGCTCAGGACGAACGCTGGCGGCGTGCTTAACACATGC
>CAYNUJ010000334.1:0-2675 GCA_964400095.1 uncultured Melioribacteraceae bacterium | reverse complement strand
ACTTAGGCGCGAAATATAATATATTGGATTTGGAAGAAAACAATGTTAGTCCTTTTGTGTTGCTTAGTATTGGAAAGCGTTTTGCTTTTGCCGAGTACAGCACAGAGGACCTTTTCCCTTCGGATAATCCTGAAATATTCGAAGACAACGTGCGGGAGTTCTTAGAGAAAATGAACTCACCGGTATATTTTGATTTGGGTTTCGGAGCTGAATATTCTTTTAACCGTTCGCTAACCTTGTTTACTTCAATTGTTTTTTCTTATTCACATAGCAGCGCTACCTATGAATCGAGAAATATCCGGGATAAATACGAGGATACGGTTTCAAAATATTTCAGCTCTTCCAATTTGGAGACAAGAATCGGCGTCGGGTTGAATTTTTATTTCTAAGCAAAATAAAATCGACTTTTGGCTGTAGAGAAACAGTGGCAGAATCTTAAAAAAGACGGTGGAATAATGAAGCGACTAATGAACATAATTATTGTTTTTCAATGTTTTCTATTGGTATCGGTATCTGCGCAGACAGCCGCTGAGGATAGCCTTCTGAAGATAAAAGATTATTTTATAATAAATAACTTAAGCGGCGATTTTAATTCGTCTGAAGATTACCCGGTAATTGCGATTGACACAACCGACGTATACGCCATAGCTTGGTTGGATAGAAGAACGGGCTACGAACAAATCTACATGCAATTCTATAATTTGCATGATAGAAAAATAGGCAAAAATATTAGAATAAACGATAAGCCTACCGATTGGAATAATGAACCGCTTTTAGCGTGTAATAAAAAAGGCGATTATCTTGTAGCCTGGCTGGATGATTCGAAAACCGTTATGGGACAAAGACTAAACAATAACGGCGAAAAAATAGGGAATAATTTTAAGTTAAATCAAAATTGGTTCTATTCTATATCCGATGCAAAGATTGCCGTCAGCAGCAGCGGTAAATTTGTTGTAGTATCTTTAGTTGATGGTACCGGGGGTTATGATTTATACGCGGATTTCTTTAACCCGAACGGCGCAAGAATAAATGGAAGCGTTTTAGTAAACAACGGCTCCGGCAAATCTATTACGTCTTCTTTGGGATTTAATATTTCATCCGACGACAGTAATAATTATTTTGTTACTTGGTCGGCTAAGTATAATAATCGCGATAATGTTTTTCTCCAGAGATTGAGCGCGGATGGTTATAGAATAGGAGAGAATTTAATTGTAAACGATACGTTGACTTCGGTAAATTACAATTCGCCTTACATAGCTTCCCTAAGCAGTGGTAGAAGTATGATTATTTATAACGGAGTCGGGGTTCACGGAAAAATTATCGATTTTAATAGCAATTTTATATCCGGTGAAATGGATATTTTTGGAAGCGGGGAGAATTTATGGAGATTATTGTCGGTTTCGTCGAACTTGAAGGATAAATTTTATGTGGCAAAGTTTGATACTTCCGCTTCAGTTAGAATCGTATCTGCGGAAGGAGATTCAATATCGGAAATCAAACCTCTGCAGAAGATAGATAATTTCAGATATTACGGTTACAGCCCTTCTTTTTCAAATTTCATAGATGGTAGGGCATACGCGTTATTCAATTCTATAGACCGCGGCGTACAAAAATTGTATATGCTTAGGTATAAAGAGCAAATACAACCGGTCGGAAACTTTATTAATGTTTCGGACGCTCAGTTTAGTTCGTGGCAGACGCAGCCGCGTGTGGCAACCAATTCCGAAGGTATTTCTTTAGTTATTTGGGATGATACGCGCAACGGTTATAATGATATTTACGCCCGTTTATTCGACGAAAATTTCAATCTTTTGGGAGAAGATTTTATGTTGAATAATACGTCCTTAAAAAGTTTCGAAAATTTCCCAAAGAGCGTTATTCCTTTAAGCGACGGAAATTTTGTGACGGCTTTTGCTACAAAAGGAATTAATAATTACGAAGGCGGAATTTATTTGCAAAAAATTGACCAAGCGGGTAATAAGTTGGGGAAAGCGGTTTTTGTAGGAACCGTTTATCTTTCGAGATATAAAATATATTTAAATTCGAATTCCGAAAATGAAATTGTCGTTGTTTGGTATGATACTAATACCGGATATGTTTCTTGGAGAAAGTACAATTCCGAATTGATCCCTTTTTCCGGTTCAAAAAACATTTTAAGAAGCTATAACGGATTTGCTCTGAAGCCGATATCGGTTTCTATTAACGAAAATCTGGAAACGTTCGCCGCGTGGATGCTAAATGATGCAAACGGAAGTAATAAAATTATCGGTTTAACTTTCGATGAAAACGGAAACGCAATTAGCGATACCGCCGTTATTTACGATTTTCACTCGAATGTTTTTATAGAAAGTTTGATTGCTTATATGGACAAAGACAAAAACGTTACGTTAATATGGAGCGATTTTTTCTCTAATGTAACATTGTACAGAAAACTTTCCCAAAAAAATATAACATTAGAGAGGAAATTTAACGGGTACGGCAGTATGACTTCAAAAGTAATTTTTATGAAGAACAATAAGCTCTTTCTAACTTATTCATTAAAGGATGAAGTTTATTATTATTTTGCAAATGATAACATTCGAACCGAACGTTACGGACGCTTTTTCACATTCCCTACGTACGATAGATATTCACTACGTTATTACACGGCAAACGACGCCTCAATCTTTAATAAC
>CAYNUJ010000333.1:0-2677 GCA_964400095.1 uncultured Melioribacteraceae bacterium | reverse complement strand
CTAACTTTTCCCGCTTCTACCAAAGCCGATTTTAATTCCATCCCATTTTTACGGAAAAGCTGAATGTAGTGAATTAAGAATATCGCGTTTTCTCCTACAATTCCGATTATCATAATCATTCCCATCATAGAGGAAATATTTAACGCTACATTTGTAGCCCACAGCAAGAAAAACACACCGGTTAATGAAAGCAGCGCTAAGATCAAAATTATGATCGGTATCTTGAAAGATTCAAATTCTATCAACTGCACGCTAAAAACGAGAAGAATTGCCATTATTAAAACAGCCAGCAAGCCATTAAACGATTTCTGCTGTTCCTCGTATAGTCCGCCGTATTCTATGAACACATCGCTCGGCAGAGAAATTTGCGAGGAAACTTTCTGCTGTATCTCAGCCATAGCGCTTCCCATATCCCGTCCGCTTAGCCGCGCTTTTACTGCAATCATTTGTTTTATGTTTTCGCGTGTTAATTCCGGCTGACCTTCGAGAACCGTAAGCTTCGCGACCGTAGCGATTTTTACATATTCTCCTCTCGGAGTAAGAATACGCATTTGCTTCAGCTTCTCAATATTCTGTCTATCATTTAAAGGATATTGAACTCTAACCCCGGTCATATATAATTTTCCCTGAATTTCGGAAGCGACTTCTCCCTCTACAGCGGTTCTTACTTCGTTAAGCACCTCTTCGGCAGTCAGTCCGTAAATACCGGCTGTAAGCGGTTTAACGTCTATCATTATGGAAGACCCTGCGATTGTTATCCCGTTGTAAATATCGACGACGCCGGGCACGTGTTCCAATATTCCGACAACATGTTTCGATATGCTATCGATCTGGTCGTAATTATCCCCGAATACCTTTACCTCAATCGGCTGCGGAACGGCGGTTAAATCGCCTATTAAATCACCCATCAACTGAGCGAATTCAATTTCAATACCGGGTACCGTTTTGAGCGTTCTGTTTCGAACTTCGGATATTATTTCTTGAATTCCTCTCGATCGATGACTTTTCAAACGAACTAAAAAATCGCCCATATTTGCCTCGGTTAAACCGCCGCCGAGTTGGATTCCGGTTCTGCGCGAATAACTCGCAACTTCCGGGATGCTTGTTATTATAGCGCCGACTTGTCTTAAAACTCTATCGGTTTCCTCCAATGAGGTCCCGGGCGCGGTGTGATAATCCAAGATAAAAGCGCCTTCATCCATTTCCGGCATAAATCCGCTTTGAAGGTTTTTGTAAAAGAAATACGCCGAAGCGATTAGAATTACACTAAAAACATAAGCCCAGATTTTTTTATTAAACAAAAAATTGACTGCTTTTTCGTAATAATTGTAAACAGCCGTTAAAATCTTTCCTTCCTTTTCCTGCTTTTCGGCGTCCTTTTCAGAGATATATCTTTGAGACAAGATGGGAATGAAAAATATAGAAAGCAACATTGAAACAAAAAGGGAGATTGCCATTGTTAATGAAAGTGATTTGAAAAACGCCCCGGTTACTCCGGATAAAAATGCCAAAGGCGCGAAAACAACAATAGTGCTGAATGAAGAACCGAGAATTGCTCCGAAAATTTCTTTTAGTGAATTACCCACTGCATTTTTAGCGTTCTCTTTTTTCATTGCTAAATGCCTGATAATATTCTCAACAACAACAATTGCATCGTCGATAATCAATCCGATCGCGGCGGCAAGTCCGCCCAATGTCATAATATTAAAGCTCATATTAAAAAGTTTCATAACAAGAATTGTAATTGCAATGGTTATTGGGACGTCCAAAGAGGCAATCAGCGTGATTTTCCAATTGCGTAAAAACAGGAAAAGAATTCCCATTGCGAGCAAAATTCCGACAAAAATCGAATCTCTAACATTCTTCATGCTTTCGACGATAAGTTCCGATTGGTCGTAAAATTTGCTCACATTAATTCCCGAAGGAATTTTACTCTTCATAGCGTCTAATGTTGTTTTGATTGCATTATTAATTTGAACTGTGTTTCCGCCAGGTTGCTGGTAAATATTTAACAGAACGGCATCGTGTCCGTCGCTTGTTACTCTCGTCCACTCCGGACGAACCGATTTATTAATTGTAGCAACATCGCTTAGGAAAATAGGATTCTGATTTTTTACTTTAATAATCGTTTTGCCGATATCGGATTCGTTCACATATTGTCCGTTTACAAAGGAAAGATACAGCTTGTAGCTTTGCTCAATTTTCCCCGCGGCTTCAATGATATTTGATTTCTGTATTTGATTTACCAGATCGGTTAAAGATAAATTATACGAGCGCAACCGTTCGGGATTAACTACAACTTCGTATTCTTGTGTCTTTCCGCCGAGAACGATAACTTTTGCCACACCGTCAATGCCCGTTAATATCGGGCGCAATGTGTATTCCGCATAATTTCTTAATTCAATTAAACTTTTTGTATCGGAAGTTAAACTGTACCCGATTATCGGAAAAACCGTTGGGTTCATCCGGCGTACTGTAAATTTAAAATTCGGCGGCAGCTCGCTTCTAATTTGATTAATTGCATTGTTTACAAGCAGTTCCGCTTTTACTACATCAATATTCCAGTGAAAATTTATGGAAAGCTCAGAAGCCCCCCGGCTGGTAGCCGAACGTACGTTAACAACATCTTGTATGGAATTAACCGCTTCCTCCAACTTACGCGTAACGGTTATCATCA
>CAYNUJ010000332.1:0-2680 GCA_964400095.1 uncultured Melioribacteraceae bacterium | reverse complement strand
GCTGATAAGTTGAAGTAAGATAAACCGGCGTTATAACCGCGCCGGTTGTTTCGTCCGATGTTTGTCCCGCGTGTATTGCTTTAGTCGAAAATCCCATTATAATCTCCTTATTCAAAATCAATTAAATCATATAAAGTAATAAAATCAGTAATTCTGCCGAAGTCAACTACAAGAGCGGCTCCGTTTTGCTGCAAAATATTTTTCAGTTCGGCTATCGGAGTTTTCGCGTCAACTTCCGCAAACGGTTCGCCCATAACTTCCGAAATAGATTTATCGAGCGTTGAGTTCTCGTCTAATATCCGTTTAAGAATATTATTCTCAACCAAACTGCCGACCGATTTCAAAGATTCATCGAACACAGGCAATTGAGAAAAACCTTTTTCGTTAAATAATTGAACCGCGTCGCGTACTTTATCGTCTGCGCTGACGTAAAAAATATTTTCAAGTCCTCTATATTTTTTATTGTCGGATACATCTCGGGCGGTTTTCGGCGCGCCGTCCAAAATTCTGTTTTGGCGCAGCCATTCCATATTGTGCATCTTGGATAAATATCTTTCGCCGGTATCGCAGACAATAAAAACAATCACATCTTTTTCGGTTAATTCTTCGGCAATTTCGAGCGCGACATGAACAATGGTGCCGGTGCTTCCGCCGCAGAAAATTCCTTCCTCGCGGGTCAATCTCCTCGCGGCGAGGAACGAGTCGGTATCGCTAACATTAATTATTTCATCGATGTACTCAAACTGAACGTTCTTCGGCAGGCAATCCTGTCCGATGCCTTCAACCAAATACGGCGTTCCTTTTATCATTTCACCGGTTTCTTTGTATGTTTTAAATATTGAACCGAACGGATCCGCGCCGATGGTTTGAATGCCGGGGTTCTGTTCTTTCAGAAATCTTGAAGTTCCGCTGATTGTTCCGCCGGTGCCCAATGATGAAATAAAGTGAGTTATTTTCCCGTCGGTCTGACGCCAAATTTCCGGACCGGTAGTTTTATAATGAATTTCGGGATTTGCCGGATTGGAATACTGATAAGCAAAAATAGAATTCGGAGTTTCCGCATTAATCTTTTTCGCGACGTTCACATAATATTCGGGCGAATCCGGTTCCGCGGCATTGGAAACAACAATTAAATCCGAACCGAGAGCGCGAAGATAATTTATCTTTTCGGAACTTACCTTATCTGTTACGACAAAAACGGATTTATAATTTTTTACCGCCGCGGTTAAGGCCAAACCAATGCCGGTATTCCCGCTGGTTGCTTCGATGATAGTTCCGCCCGGCTTCAGCTCTCCGCTTTTTTCGGCTTCCTCAATCATAGCATAACCTATCCGGTCTTTTACGCTTCCGCCGGGATTAGCGGATTCGAGTTTAGCGAATATCTGAGGCTTCAAGCCTTTATTAATTTTATTAATTTTTATCAGCGGCGTATTGCCTATTCGTTCTAAAATATTATTGTAATATTCCATCATTTCTCCTTTAAACTGTAACCCCTCAAAAAGTCTTCGGTTTTTAACCGCTTCCTTCCTTCGGGTCTAATTTCTAAAATTTTCAGCGAACCGTTCCCGGTTCCAATAAATATTTCCGTTTTGCTTTCCTCAATTTTCCCGGGCGGAAGGCTCTTATTTTCAAAGACCTCCGATTTATAAACCTTATAAATTTTCTTATTGTGTTTAAAGAACGCCCCGGGAACCGGACACAATGCGCGGATCAAATTGTGAATCCTCAACGCGGGGAGTTCCCAATTGATCTCGCATAACTCCTTTGTTATTTTAGGCGCGGGCGATGCAAACGAATTGTCCTGCGCGATAAGCCGATAGTCATTCCTTTCAATCGCTTTAATTGTTTCGACAATTAATCCGGCTCCTTCCAAACTCATTTTATCGTGAAGAGAAGCGAAGTCGTCTTCACGACTGACGACTACTTTTTTTTGGAGAATTATATTTCCCGTATCAACTTTCTCTTCGAGAAAAAAAGTAGTCAATCCCGTCTCGGTATCTCCGTTAATCAAAGCCCATTGAATAGGCGCCGCGCCTCTGTATTTCGGAAGCAATGAACCGTGCAAATTAAAAGAACCGAACTTCGGTATTGCGAACACTTCTCTCGGTAAAATTCTGAATGCAACAACGACAAATAAATCCGCGGCAAAATTTTTTAATTCCGAAATAAAATAATCATCCTTTAATTTATCAGGCTGCAAAACGGGAATATTTTTTTCGACCGCAAATTCTTTAACCGGAGTAAACGTAACTTTGCGTCCGCGTCCGCGTTCCTTATCCGGCGCTGTTACTACGGCGCATACTTCGTATCCGCTTTCAATTATTTTTTTTAACGGCTCCACCGCAAATTCGGGCGTGCCGAAATAAATTATTCTCATAAATCTATATTTACTCGTTATTAATTTTAGTTATTTCGAGGCTCTTAGCGATTCAACATTTTTGTTTTCATACTCATAACCCACCCCCTAATCTCAAAATTGCAGAAAACTTTCCATCACGTCTTTCCCCTCCCAAAATTAGGGCAATGCTGTCAACTTAAGAGGAATAAGCGGAAAAAGCGGAGATATTATTAACCCATCCACCCCAACCCTCCTTCCCTTTTCAAAGGGAAGGAGGGAGTTTAAAAGGGGCTGTCCAAAAAGTCTAAAAATGTCATTTCGAGAGAGCGAAGCGACCGAGAA
>CAYNUJ010000331.1:0-2696 GCA_964400095.1 uncultured Melioribacteraceae bacterium | reverse complement strand
ATACAACGCTGGAATGGCTCGACGGCAGCGGCATTAGTTTTACTTCGGGAAGCGTTCAGGACTCGGCAACTTTCTTCCTCGCGGGAATCCCGGCTCCCAATCCGACCAATGTTGACGACAGCCTTATTATCCATTCCGCTTACGCGTTTGGTCATATCACAGCGGATAGTTTGATAGAACCTTTAAATATTTTGACAAACGCGAAATTTCAAATTTCCTTGCCCGGTATTCTCGCGGATTCGCTGAGCAAAGCTATTCCGAAGCCTTACGCGTACGACGACGTCAGCAAATCGTGGACTCCCCTTCCGGTCGAAAATTCCAACTCGCCCGATACTCTGGCTTTTTCCGTAAACAAAACGGGTATTTACGGTATCGGATGGAATCCCGGAGCGTTTATTTCACCGGTTAAAAATCCGGATGGGGAAATATCTTTTTACTTAAATCAGAATTACCCCAATCCGTTCAATCCTAATACAACAATCAGTTATTCAATCCCTGCTGTAGAGACGGGATATATCCCATCTGTACAATTAAAAGTATATGATATATTGGGCAGAGAAGTCGCAACGCTTGTGAATAAAGAGCAAACCGCCGGTTTCTATAAAGTTCAATTCAACGCTTCTTCCCTATCGAGCGGAGTTTATTTTTATAGGATTACCGCAGGAAGTTTTGTTCAGAGCAGGAAAATGATTTTGATGAAATAGTGACAACGTATAAAATAAGGCGGGTCTTATGAAAAACTTGATCTTAATTACAGAAATGTATTTTGTTTTAATCTCGTTTTTCTACTATACTCCTCTTTATTCTCAGTGGAAAAATATCGGACCGGGCGCGGGAAGCGATTTGGAAGCAATGGCAATTAAGCCGGATAATCCGGATGTCGTTTATATCGGCGGAGATATTGAAGGTATTTTTAAAACGACCGACGGCGGTGAAACTTGGCGGAACATAAATAATGACCTCAACGGCGATTTTAAAGACCCCGATATTTATTTTATACAGGATATAATTTTCGATCCCTCGGATCAGTCTTATAATACGCTCTACCTTTGCGCGCTGGCTGGAATAATAAAAACAACCGACGGCGGCGATAATTGGAAGTTAATTTACCCAAAAAGTACGCCGACTGAAGAGGACTTCATCCCGATTTCATACATCGCGATTGACAAAGATAACCCGGATATTATTTGGGCGGGCAGGGGCGAATCCCACGCGAGCGAGAGCGGAGTGGGGAAAATAATTAAAACTACCGACGGCGGGACAAATTGGCAGGAAGTAATAGTAACATCCGACTCGGCGGTTATACAAGGAATTTTCATCGACCCAACTTCCCCTGTTGGAAATAGAACTATTTACGTAAGTACAAATTTCGGCATGTTTAAAAGTACTGATAACGGGTTAAACTGGGCGGCTAAAAATAACGGTCTTCCGCACGAAGAGTTGAGAAGATTGGACGGCATTGTGGTGAATAATAATTTGAACCTTTATTTGTCGCTGACAACCATGGGAACGCCGGGTAATCCGGCTTCGTTTAACGGGGGAATTTATAAAAGCTCCGACGGCGGAGACAGTTGGCAGGATATTTCCGGTAATCTTCCGAAATATCAATCCTCCGATAGTCTTTTCTATTTTTACTGGAAATTCAGCCTCGATAAAAATAATCCCGGAACAATTTACACGGCAACCACAAGAGGCTGGCCCGACGAAGAATTAGCCGGTTACGAAGATTGGGGAGTTTTCAAAACGACGGACGACGGATTAAATTGGAACGACATGAGTGCAAATATTTCCGTAGGCTGGCTCTCTCCCCCATTTTACGATGAAAAAAACGCCTTCACGTTGGCTGTGGCGCCGAGTAATTCCGATGTGATTTATTGGGGTCTGGTTTGGATGATGAAAAGTTCTGACGGAGGTAATTCGTGGAAACAAATATTTACCGAAAAAATAGGGAACGCTTGGAAAAGCACTGGGCTCGGATTTTTAGCGACGGAAGGAATAGGTTTCGACCCCGCCGACCCGGATTTAATATATATCGGCTACGACGATTTCGGGATATTCCGTTCGGATGACGGAGCAAATTCTTTCTATCCGCTCGATCCGCGGCAGGAACCGTACGACGGTTACGACGCGGCAAAGGAAATCATTACCGATCCGGTAAACGGTGATATTTATTTGAGCAGATACGAAGGGCTGGCAAACGCCACGGCATTTGGATTTAACCACGGTCGAATGTGGATGAGTACTGACAAGGGAATTACCTGGACGGAGAAATCCGCCGGACTGCCGGAAGGAAGACCGAAATTAGTAATGGACATGAACAGCGGTTCCCCGGGAAACAGAACACTCTATTTCACTTCCTTTCACAACGGCGTTTATAAAACTACTAATAGCGGAACTACTTGGAACGCAATTAATTCGGGTTTAGGAGCCGAGGCTGCGAAAGCTTGGGAAATTGCGGTTGACCCAAACGACGGCGATAATCTATTCGCCGGAATAAATTCGTTCGGCGAAGGCGGCGCGCTCTTTAAATCTACCGACGCGGGAAGCGCTTGGACTAAAATAAATTCATTCCCGGCATATGATATTCTGTCAATAAAATTTGACGAAAACAGCGGCGATGTTTTTGTCGGCGCTACCGATAATTACGATTACAATACCGAAGGCGGTTTGTATAAATCGAGCGACGGCGGGAACAC
>CAYNUJ010000330.1:0-2699 GCA_964400095.1 uncultured Melioribacteraceae bacterium | reverse complement strand
AACTAATCTGTGATTATCATTTAAATCTGTGTCATCTGCATTCTATAAAAAGGAGTTAATATGTTTGAAATAAATACCGAATTGATAAAAAAATACGATCGCCCGGGACCGAGATACACGAGCTACCCGACGGCTCCGCAGTTTACTGAAGAGTTTACCGAGAGCGATTTTTTGGATGAAATAATCAAAACGAATAACGCGGACAATCCGCCGGACCTTTCGCTTTATTTCCACATACCTTTTTGCGATACGCTTTGTTATTTCTGCGGCTGCAATATGATTGTATCGCGCAACCGAGATAGAATCCACACATATATAGACTATCTTAAAAACGAAATCGATTTGGTGCGGACGTATATTCGTCCGGGCAGGAAAGTTGCCCAGCTGCATTGGGGCGGCGGCACGCCTACGCATTTGAATCCCGACGAAATACGCGAACTCGGCTCTTATATAAAAGAGAATTTCGATTTTAAAGAAGACGCTGAAAACAGTTGTGAAATCGATCCGCGAGAACTTACTCGCGCGCACCTCGAAGCCCTGCGCGAAATAGGATTCAACCGTATTTCGATGGGAGTTCAGGATTTCAATGAAAAAGTTCAGAACGCGGTTAACCGGATTCAGCCGGAAGATATGACCAGACAGGTAATTCAATGGGTTCGCGAACTCGGATACCACAGTTTCAACCTCGATTTGATTTACGGATTGCCGTTTCAAACGGTGGAAGAGTTCGAAAAAACCGTCGATACAATTATCGATATTTCGCCCGATAGGATTGCGCTCTTTAATTACGCCCACGTTCCTTGGATGAAAAAGCACATGGCATTGATAAAAGCCGAAGACCTACCAACGCCGGAGGAAAAACTGCAAATACTTAAAATATCGGTCGCAAAATTAACCGATGCTGGTTATGTGTTCATAGGAATGGATCACTTCGCGAAGCCGGAAGACGATTTATCAAAAGCTCTGAAGGAGAAACGGCTTTACAGAAACTTCCAGGGATACAGCACAAACGCCGGCACGGACCTTTACGCGATGGGTATAACCAGCATCAGCCAGTTCGGAGACGTTTACGCTCAAAACGTTAAAACCGAAAAGGAATATTTCGACGCGCTCGATAACAGCCGGCTGCCGGTGTTCAAAGGTTACAAAATGAATGAAGACGACATCCTCCGCAAATACGTCATTATGAAGGTGATGTGCGATTTCGAATTAAGTTTTGAAGAAGTTGAAAAGAAATTCGGAATTGAATTCGAGAAATACTTCGCTTGGGGATTAAATAACCTGAAAGAAATGATTGACGACGGCTTGGTGAAAATAGAGAACCGCAAATTAACGGTGAACGAAATGGGACGGCTGCTGATTAGAAACGTCGCAATCAATTTCGACGGATTTATCGAACGGAAAGAAGATACCGCTAAATATTCGAGAACGGTGTAGCCGGACACCGAAATTATAGATAATATATAGATAATTTATGGATATTCGATTATGCTTTTTTTATCTTGGATATAGATATTTTATAGATAACTTATGGATATATACAATTCCAAAATAGAGTTTGATTTTTATACGAATCAAAAAATAATTCGATTGATTTCGAGAATTGACCAATTTAAGGGACGGTGGAATTCTATGGAAATCAAGGAAAGCGCATATTTGAAAGAACTTAAGCAGATTGCGACGATTGAAAGCATCGGGTCATCAACAAGAATAGAAGGCGCGAAACTAAGCGACAAAGAAATAAGCGTATTGCTTAAAAATATTAAAGTAACGGAATTCAAATCTCGAGACGAGGAGGAAGTTTTCGGTTATTATGAGTTGTTGGAAATAATCACCGACAACTATAAAGATATTAAATTGACTGAAAATTACATCAAGCAATTTCACAAGATATTACTCAAATATAGTACAAAGGATTCCAGACACCGCGGAAAATATAAATCCTTGTCGAATAAGGTTGTGGCGAAATATCTAAACGGAAAGGAGCGGGTGATTTTTAATCCGACGGAACCTCACTTGGTAAGAGCGGAAATGAATAATTTACTAAAATGGGTTAATAAAAAACTTTCCGACGAAGAATTGCACCCTTTGATTCTTATCTCACTTTTTGTTTACGAGTTCCTATCTATTCATCCATTCCAAGACGGTAACGGTCGCTTATCGAGATTGCTTACTACATTGCTGCTATTACAGAACGGATATAACTTTGTCTTATACGTTTCTTTAGAACGAATCATCGAGAAAAAGAAGAAGGAATATTACAATTGTTTAATGAAAGCTCAGAAGGCAAGGGGTAAAAGGAAAGAAATCATTTCCGAGTGGACGCTCTTTTTCCTCGCCGTTTTAACCGAAGCAATAGAACTACTTGAGAGAAAATACGATTCGTTTAAGTCGAAAGGCGGTTATCTGAGCGAAAGACATCAAAAAATTATTAAATATATAAGAAAACATCAGCCGGTAAAATTAAGCGATATTGCCGCTTCCTTTAATACCGTATCTATCAATACTATAAAAAAGGATTTGCAGTATTTGAAAAGGGAAGGACTTTTATCGTCTGCCGGGAAATTAAAAGGTACAATATATTTTGTCGAAGATTGAAATAAAAAGCGATGAATAAAACAGCCATAATTCTTTTAAATCTTGGCGGTCCGAATAGTCTGGAAACGATAGAACCGTTTTTGAGTAATCTTTTACGTGCT
>CAYNUJ010000329.1:0-2700 GCA_964400095.1 uncultured Melioribacteraceae bacterium | reverse complement strand
GTTCGGCGGGATTTCCAAGATCGATAATTAAAGTTCCTTCGTAAGTTCCCATTAATGCGTATTCCCTTCCGTTTACATCCGTATAACCCCAAATATCCGAGTAGTCAGAGCTTGTAGTCTGAAGATGACCGACAAGTTCAACATTTATCTGAGCGTAAATTGAAGTTACTAAACCGGTTAAGTAAATTAAAATTAATATAGTTTTCTTCATCGAAATTCCCGCAATTTTTGATTATTTGGATATTTTTTCCATTTAAAAGTTTTATAAATAGCAATATAGTAAATATTTTATTACTTCGGTGAAAAGTTTTTGAGATCAGAAATAAAGATTTTCATCTGTTTATACTCCTTTATGAAATCAATTTCCTCTATCAGAACAACCCAAATAAAAGAACACTGTCATTCCGAGGAGCCCGTCTGACGCCGAGGCAGGCGAAGCGACGAGGAATCTGTTAAGCTATGCTCGTAATGAGATTTCTCCCCCGGCAAAAACCGTCGGGGTCGAATAATGACAATTATTTATTCTGTCATATCGAAGGAGTGCGCTTTTCACGACTGAGATATCTCCAAATTTTATAATCATTCCCTTCCCGTAAAACAAACGGAAAAGTGTATATTTAAAATAATTAATTTCATCCGCTATTATCCGTAAAATCCGCGTCATCCGCGTCCTATTTCTTTTGTCATCTCAAGCTAATCCCCGGCAAAAACCGCGGGACAAATGAGGGTTTCATGTATCTTTTAGGAACGCCGGGAAATTTAAGGGACGAGACGAAAGAATAACTGGAATGGATACGAAATTAGCGGATAAAAAAACCCCCGGCTAAATTGACCGAGGGTTATTAATTTAGGTTTTTTTAATACTATTTAATCAGACTCATTTTCCTTACAAGCGTCTTTGTTCCGTCGCTTAAACGGTAAAAATATACGCCCGAATTCAGTTTTGAAGCGTTAAAATTAACTGTGTAATTCCCCGCGCTTCTGAATTCATTTACTAAGTCCAGCACTTTCTCTCCAAGTATATTGAATACGCTCAAAGTTACATGCGAATCTTTACTCAGCTTAAAATTGATTAACGTGCTTGGGTTAAAAGGATTTGGATAATTCTGACTTAAAGAAAATTTCGCAGGAATAATTTCGCTTTCGGAATTTACCGACGTTAAGTTATCCGCGGTTAGAGCAACAAGTCCGCTCACTTTCGATGTGGAAAAAGTTACGACATTATTCTGCGGGTCTAACGAAGCGGGAATAATTTCCCAGCCGTTTGTCTGCTCATCCCACATTTTCACTTTTATAGTAGTTTCGTCCACATTATATAAATCGAGCTGATCGTCGGTATAATGAAGGCGATAATCGGAATCGGCTGAAAAATTAAAGCTTTTTCCCATTGAACCGCTCATCATATCCTGACCGTCGGGTTTCGTCAAACTGATTTCATATCCGGCGAATGCTTTAACTCCGGGGATTTCCTCGGGATACACTTCGTCGAACTCGCAGAATAACGAATCGGGGAACATCATACCGCCGCCCATTCCGCCGCCTGCCCATCCGGGGTGAACGGTAAATACATCCTCATTATCGAAAGGAGTATGAAAATCCATTGCTCCGTTCATGTTTCTTCGCATCCAGCCGCCTCCGAAATGCCTTCCGAATCTCGAGGAATCTCTCCACGTTAATCCGTTTATTTCATAAACGAGAACCATCTGCATTTCCATATCGTTGTTAATTTGTCCGCCTGTAATGCTTATCTGCTCGCCGTCTGCGGGTCTTACTGCGCCCGATTCGGGATGATACCATGGAGGTCCGAAATTAAGGAAGTAGTTCGGCAGCGAGTCTCCGTCCGTATCTATAAAATACCTGTTCATAAAAAATGTTGTGTCCACTAAAGCCGTACCGTTTAGAGAAACCGTTGTTACAGAATCTATATTTCTGACAAACCTATGCCAGCGGCGTCTCCATTTATGCCAGCGTCCTTCAAAAGGTCTTCTCCAATATTTTCCGTTGATCTCAAATACAATTAAAGTTTGGAAATCGAAACGCCGGTTTGTGAATAATCCGCCGGTAACAGTAATTGTGTCGCCGTCGTGAGGACGAACTGCGCCGGAACTATCCGGATGATACCAGAACGGACCGAAATTCAGATGAAAATCGGCTTTACCGTCGCCGTCTTCATCCAAAAAATAAATTGTGTGTCCCGCGGTATCGACCACAATAGCCGTACCGGATAAGGTGGCTATCCTCAAACTATCCGGATGAACCCCGCCGTGATGCATCTGCGCCAATAGACCTGTAGCAGGCACAAAAAATAGAAGAACGGCAATAACGCCCAAAAATTTTACAAAAGATTTCATATTAAACTCCGATAAATTATGAATAATAATATAATTTGACAAAAAGTAAATTACAACTATCATGCCATATCAAATATGACGTTTATCGCTCATTTTAACAATATGCAATACCTGGAAAATTCAGTTAAATGCCTGGATTTTATTATTCACGCGTTTTGTTATATTAGAATTTTTTGCAGAACTGGCAAATCGTCATTCTGATCCCGACGATTTTTGTCGGGAGAAGAATCTCAATATTACTCAAAATCGAGATATTCCGGGATTGTCCAAAAAGTAATCTGTCATTTCGAACTGCGACGGAGTCGGGGTGAGAAATCTTTGATAACAGAGCGAATTCAATAGATTTCTC
>CAYNUJ010000328.1:0-2715 GCA_964400095.1 uncultured Melioribacteraceae bacterium | reverse complement strand
TAGTTTTTAATTCTCAACTTTACTCATAATTTTTTAACGCTTCAACTATTTTTTTACCCGCGGCGCCGTCTCCAAAATAGTTCCCTTTCGGACCTTCCGGTTCCGAATTTACCGCGGACACAATTTTATTTTTATCCGAGTCTGCAATTCTGTTCCAATTGTTGTTCAATGTTTCAATCCATTCGGTTTCGGTTCTTAACGTTACGCATTGTTTATTCAGGAAATACGCTTCTTTCTGTAAACCGCCGCTGTCGGTTAAAATTTTAACGCTGTTTTTCATCAGCAAAATAATTTTCAAGTACGGAACCGGCTCAATTATTTTAACGTTTTCCGAATACCGGATTCCTTCCAGTTTGCTTTTTGTACGCGGATGAAGAGGAACGATAACGGGGAAATCCAATTGTGAAAAAGCCTCAAATATATTCTGCAGATTTTCCTTATTGTCCGTATTTGCCGGGCGGTGAATTGTAGCGAGGTAAAACTTTTCCTCTTTTGTGATATCGCCGAGTTGATATTTTTGTTCGGCGAGTTTTTCGTAAAATAAAATCGAATCGTACATAACGTCGCCGGTAAATACTACATTGTCGGTTATCCCCTCCTTCGCCAGCAGATTAACCGCGTTCTGCGTCGGGGCGAACAGCAGGTTGGAAATTCTGTCGGTTGTTATCCGGTTTATTTCTTCGGGCATTAAACGGTTAAAACTGCGCAAACCCGCTTCCACGTGGGCTATTTTAAGATGGAGTTTCGCCGCAGTTAAGGATGCCGCTATTGTAGAGTTTGTATCGCCGTAAACGAGAACCCAGTCGGGTTTAATTTCATTGAGAATCTTTTCGCATCGTATCATTATTTCCGCTGTCTGAACCGCGTGGGAAGCGGAACCAACTTCCAAATTATAATCCGGCTTTGGTATCTGCAGCTCGTCGAAAAACACTTTCGACATATTTTCGTCGTAATGCTGTCCCGTGTGAATTACAATTTCTTTCACGCCTTCGGTTTTCTCAATTACCTTATTAACCACGGCGGCTTTAATGAACTGAGGACGCGCGCCGACAACCGAACAAACTATCATTGAACAATTTCCTCAAATAAGTCAACTAATTGTTTCGTTAAATTTTTCCTTGAATATTTTTCCACGTTAAAACTAAAAGACCGTACGTTGTTTTGCCAATCGGAATAGAGTCTTTGAAGCAGATTGTACGCTCCGCTATTGTCTTTGTAGTCAATCATCTCGCCGGCGCCGGAATTCCTAAGAATTTCATTCGCGTCTCCGTCAACCGGACCGACGGCAAAAACGGGTTTTCTGCTTCCGAGGTATTCGAACAATTTACCGGTTAAAAACCCTTTATTATCGGGCACATCGTCAACCACAAGCAGAAGCGCGTCCGCGGTTTGAAGAATTTTCGTCGATTCCGAATGAGGGACAAAGCCGCTTGTTTCAAACAAGTCTTTTATTTTTCTTCTTTCGAGTTCGTTCAAAAATTCCGGACAAAACCTTCCGGCGAAGAGCAATTTAACTTTTAAATTATTTTCCTTAGCCTTCTGCAGCGCGCTTAATAGCGGATAGGGCACGCGGTCTTTGGAAATCGATCCGGTATAAGCGATTGTAAACGCTTCTGTTTTGTTTGTTTCAATTTCATGAAAGTCCGTTTCGTCGTATCCGTTTGAAATGACCCGGTATTTATCCGCGGGAATTTTCGAATTAAAAAGCTCCGCTAAATTATTACTTATCGTCGTAACCGCATCGGCTCTTCTTAGGCACTTCTTCTCCAGCATAGCGTCTATGGCTACGGTTAATTTACTTCGTTTTAAACTTTGATAATAAACAATTTCGAGCCATGGATCGCGGAAATCGGAAATCCATTTGAGTCCGCTCTTCTCAGCTAACGCTCTGCCTATAAGAGCCGTGGTGGGAGGCGGCGCGGACGAAAAAATCAAATCAATATTTTCGCGGCGGATTATTTCCATGCCGGTTTTTACCGCTTTCGGGAGCCAGCCGATTTTTGCGTCCGGAATAAAAATATTAGCTCTCACCCATTTGGCTAATTTCTCTTTCAAAGAACCGCCTTCTTTTATCAGCACGTCGTTGGGAATGTTTTTATCCGTTCCGCCCGTAAATTTTTTGTACAAGTCGAAAGGCTCGAATCCTTTACAGCGGTAAACTTTGCACTCTTTCGGTATATCCGCAGATAAAGAATCGTCGTAAATTGGAGCGTCGGGATTTTCGACGGTTAAGACTATCGGCTGCCAGTCGAATTCAGGCAAATACTTCGCGAATTTGAGCGCTCTTTGAACGCCGGGTCCGCCCGCAGGAGGCCAATAATATGTTATTATCAGAACCTTCTTCATAGCTCAATCTTATTGCGATGATAAAATAAATAGTCATTCCGTATGGATGTATGAATGCGCGGATGTTTGTAAAATGAAATTTTGAGTATATTCTTATTCATTTACTTTCAACCATTGATAATATTTCATTCACGAATTTCGTCCAAGAATATTTAGCCAGTTCCTTCTTTATATTTTCTTTCATTGCCGCTGCATCGGCTTCATTAAAGAACCGCTCAACGGCATCTGCAAACGCGTTTGCATCATTCGGCTCAACCACGTAACCGTTATATCCGTCTTTAATAATTTCTCCCAAACCGCCGACATTTGTCGCGATAACAGGCTTCAAAAAATTATTCGCTATTTGAATAATTCCGCTCTGCGTGGCGT
>CAYNUJ010000327.1:1279-2773 GCA_964400095.1 uncultured Melioribacteraceae bacterium | reverse complement strand
TCCCCCTGCCGATAATTTCATCCTTATCGTTAATTATCACCGCTTTCGAGGTCGTAGATCCTAAATCCACTCCGAGATAGTATTTGTTCATTACTTTATATTTCCGATTATATTACTTTGCATAAAAAAGTTAAACTTTGTCTTTGGTTGGCGCGTATGAATGTATGGTTGTATGGATGTATGAAACTAAAATAAAGAATTGTTAAGAGTCCGCAAGATCTTGTGAACTCTCTACTTATTTTTTCCATACAGTCATACATATATCGTTCCGAGAACAAACATACATCCATACAATATCCGTTTTTAGTTCGTATTAATTAGTTTCCTCTGTTCCAGCATTTGAAAAAACGACTCCAATCTGTTCTTTATATTTGCGTACGAAAAATATCTCGGATCCACCAAATCGGATTCTATAAATCCAACCGGGACTTCTAATTTTTCTTCGATTTTTCTCATCATTAATAATTGTCCCGCCGAAAAAGAATTGCAGCTTTTGATTGAATTAACCAAGAACCCGTCCGCGTGATAATCGGTAATACATTTTTCAAGCAGTTCTATTCTTTGGGTTAAATTTAAGTTTGTGTAGCAATTCATACAGTATTCAGCCAGACTTTCGAGCGGTCTGTCGGGATTGTGTCTGAATCCCATATCGTAAACTCCGCCGACTTTAGTGTAGCTTGACGCCACAATCACGGCGCCCAAATCGTAGAATAATTTCCAAAACTCGCGGAAACTAGTCCAATTCGGCGGACCTTCAACTACTAAGCGGTATTGCTCTTCTTTCAATTCCCCTTCGGGCGTAATGGGACCCAATCCTAAATTTATTCTTTCTTGAATTTCTTTGTTTAATTCTTCGTAATACATCACGGCTTCGGGCGTGCCTCTGAATCCGATATTAATCGGTCCGATGTAATATACTCCCGCGAAATAAGCGTCAATCGGCGTTGGAATGTTTTTGGGCGCGTCAAAAATATTAACGATAAGGTCTTCCGCCTTTGCGGAATTTTCGAGAATTCCTTTTAATTTCGTTTCGTCAAATTTTTTCCCCGATACTTTTTCCATTTTCGGTATCACTTCGTCTTTAATCTGCTTAACCATGTAATCGGTCATTTCTTTTGTGATTTTTCCGTCTTTCTGATACGGCGTATGCAGCATCGCGATTTCCGCGTCGGGGTAAAGATCTTCAAGACTCTCAAACCATTTCATGAATGTAAAACAGCCGGTGTAACTTAAAAGCAGAAGATCCGGCGGCGGAATCTTTTCTCCGGTCGGACCGATATTCCCTTTGAGCATCATTCCGATATCGCATTTTACGTAAGTGCAGACGTCTTCCGAGTGACCGAAATTTTCGGCTTCTCTGATATATCCGCCCGATTTTTTTCTCATTCCTGATTGCAGAGCGTTTATTTCGGGATAAACCGGAAGCATATCGAAGGCGTGAATTAATTCGGAAAGATTGCCGGGCACGAAAGTGTAAACTACTTTCTTTCCGGT
>CAYNUJ010000327.1:0-1179 GCA_964400095.1 uncultured Melioribacteraceae bacterium | reverse complement strand
TAACTCGTCATCCCATAATTTTATTGAATCTGCAAACGCGCCGACCTGCTCTTTTATATTTTTGAATTGTCCCGTGTTTTCGCTGTATTGAAAACTTATATATCTGATATTGTTTTTCTCGCAGGCGTTCTGCAGTACCGGTCTGTCCAATAAAGCCGGGTCGCAGAAACTTGCCGCGGCAAAAATAATTCCGTCCGCTTTTCTCCTTCTGCAGAGATCGATTAATCTTTTTTCTCTCGGGTTGTAAACGTCATACAGAGAAGAAGAAAAAGTACTTTTATTTAAAAAGGCGCTGACTAACGCTTCCAACGGATCGTCCGTATTTTCTTCAACGTCTCCTTCTATCCATCTGGAGCCGATTAAGAAATCGTCGTCAACAATATAACAGCCGGCAAGTTCAATGGTTTTTATAAGGCTTACAGGCGGCTGCTCGCAGAACGATCCGGAAACGACTACTCTTATTTTATCCATCGGCGCGCCGGTATCTTCTTGAATTAAATCATACACTTCTTCTAATATATTGTTGTGCTCTTCAACGGGAATAACCAGACCCGCTCTAATAATGTAGTAGAGTTCTTCGGCGGTTAAACGCCAGGGAAATTCCTGCCGCGCTTCGTAGATTGAATTTATGAGTCTTCTGTTTTTATTGAAGAGTGAAATTGAGCGGTTCAGTTTCTCGGCATTTAATTCAGAGTTATTAATTTTCTTTATGTTAGCCGCTATTTGCCGGATTTCATTTTTGTAAAATTCGCCGCCGATATCGGGATTAAAATTTTGGGGATAATCGAGGTAACTGACAAAGTCTCCTACATTCAGCAATTGAAACATTCCGGAAAGGTTTCTGATAACGTCGCAGATGGAGGGGAACACAAAACCGTCGAACGATTCGAAATGTTTGTCTAACGCTAATTCTATTATTCCTCTCGGTATCCGGCAGATGTAGGATTGGTAATACGCGTCGCCTTTGATGATTCTCTTTCTGTCGCCGGCGCCGAGAACGCCGACAGCCAAACCATTCAACGCGTGAACGATTTCGCGGGGGAAATATATCGGCATGTAACCGACAATAACCCTATTGTCATTCTCCGACTTCCATTTTTTCGCTTCGGTAAAATAAAGATCGAAAGATAACTTTTTGCATTTCTCAATTGTTTGTTTTAGCGTTTTCATTCCAATTTA
>CAYNUJ010000326.1:0-2778 GCA_964400095.1 uncultured Melioribacteraceae bacterium | reverse complement strand
AAACCAATTTTGAGGTTTTCTTAACTGATTGTTTTATTTTTCCCTGAATCGCTGCCGGTTGATTGCCAACGGCATCTAAACAATGTTAGCAGTATATTTGCAGATTAGAATAATTGCAACAAGGTGAAAAATGAATTTAGAATTGAATAAATTGGAAATGTTTTCAGGCAGACCCGGTCCGGTTCTTTTAATAATAATGGACGGAGTTGGACTCGGGAAAAAAGACGAATCGAACGCAGTTTATCTCGCCGATACACCGGTTTTGGACAGACTGCTGCAATCGCGGCTTAAAACGGAATTGCGCGCGCACGGTCCGGCTGTTGGGCTTCCGAGCGACGACGATATGGGCAACAGCGAAGTCGGGCACAACGCTCTCGGCGCCGGACGCGTATTCGCCCAAGGCGCTAAATTAGTTAATATTTCAATCGATACCGGAGCAATCTACGAAAGCGAAAATTGGCGCGAAGTTTTGAAACACGGATTGGACGGAAATACCGTTCATTTCATGGGACTTTTCTCCGACGGAAACGTTCATTCTCATTTGAAACATCTTTATTCAATGCTGAATAAATGCGCGGAAGCGGGAGTGAAAAAAGTTAGACTTCACATATTGCTCGACGGTCGCGATGTGGGCGAGAAATCAGCTTTAAGTTATGTTTCTCCAACCGAGGAATTGCTGGCAAAAATAAATTCGAAATACGACGGGGATTACAAAATCGCCTCCGGCGGCGGAAGAATGATAACTACAATGGACAGATACAACGCCGACTGGAGCATTGTTGAACGGGGCTGGAAAGCTCACGTTCTCGGCGAAGCCCGGCATTTCAAATCCGCCGAAGAAGCTATTCAAACTATGTATGACGAAGATCCGAAGATTACCGATCAGTATCTCGAATCATTTACAATTGTTGACGACAACGAAAAGCCCGTCGGCGCAATTGAAGACGGCGACGCGGTTGTGTTTTTTAATTTCAGAGGAGACCGCGCAATTGAAATTTCCCGCGCGTTCGAGGAAGAAAATTTTTCACAATTCGACCGCAAGAGGGTTCCTAAAATATTTTACGCCGGAATGATGGAATACGACGGCGATCTTCATATTCCGAAAATTTATCTCGTCACTCCTCCGGCAATCGATAGAACAGTCAGTCAATATTTATGCGCTCAGGGAGTAACTTCATTCGCTATTTCCGAAACGCAGAAATTCGGTCATGTAACTTATTTCTGGAACGGCAACCGCTCGGGATACATCGACGAAAAGTTGGAAACGTACATTGAGATTCCGTCGGATAAAATCGAGTTCGATAAAGCTCCCAAAATGAAAGCAGTTGAAATTACCGACAAAAGCATTGAGATGCTCAAAAGCGGCAGATATAAATGGGGCAGAATAAACTTTGCCAACGGCGATATGGTCGGTCACACCGGAAAGGTTGACGCCGCAATTGAAGCTGTTGAAATCGTGGATAAAAGCATAGGCAGGCTGCTTGACGTAATAGAAGAACTTGGCGGAATCGCTATGATAACCGCCGACCACGGAAACGCCGACATAATGTTTACAGTAAAAAACGGCGTGAAGTCTCCTAAAACTTCGCACACTTTAAATCCTGTTCCGTTTGTTATTTTTGATCCTAATTATAAAGGCGAATACAAAATGGCGGATTTGGGGAGCAAAGGACTTACCAACATTGCCGCTACATTGTTGAATTTACTGGGATTCGAAAAAGTTGAAGATTACGATCCGTCGCTGATTGAAATGGAAAACTAACTATTTATTGAGTTAAATGTTTTCACCGCAAATCAACCAAATCTTCCGTCTATTAGTTTCATCAGCTTTATCCCTGCATCCGGAATTTTTGTACCCGGACCAAAAATTGCGGAGGCTCCGTGTTCGTAGAGGTATTCGTAATCCTGCGCGGGAATTACTCCGCCGATTATTACAATGATATCTTCTCTGCCGAGTTTTTTCAATTCATCAACCAATTTGGGAAGCAGGGTTTTATGCCCCGCCGCGAGAGAACTCATTCCTACAACGTGCACGTCGTTTTCAGCCGCTTGGCGCGCTGTTTCTTCCGGAGTCTGGAATAACGGACCAACATCGACGTCAAAACCCATATCCGCATAAGCTGTAGCCACAACTTTAGCCCCGCGGTCGTGACCGTCCTGTCCCATTTTGGCAATTAATATTCTCGGACGCCGTCCTTCTTTAGCGGCGAAATCGTCTGTTAATTTTCTTACTTCTTCCATCATTTTATTTTCTTCATTGCCGAATTCACTTTTGTAAACGCCGGAAATTGTTTTTGTCACAGCTTTATATCTCCCGCATATTTTTTCAATCGCGCCGGATATTTCTCCGAGAGTCGCTCTTTTACGTGCGGCATCAACCGCCAATTCGAGCAGATTTCCCTCCCCGGTACCGGCGCATTTTGTAAGCGCTTCGAGCGCGAGTCGGACATCGGTATTGTTTCTCTCCGATTTTATTTTTTCCAATCTTTTAATCTGCGTTTCTCTAACCGCGCGATTATCAACTTCTAATATGTCGATTGGTTCTTCTTTTTGCAAACGGAATTTATTAACGCCCACAATTATTTCCTTTCCGGAATCTATGCGCGCTTGCCTTCGAGCGGCGGCTTCTTCAATTCTCATTTTAGGAATTCCGGCTTCAATAGCTTTCGTCATTCCGCCGTAAGATTCTATTTCCAGAATATGTTTCCACCCTTTTTTCATCAACGCGTCGGTCAGCGCTTCAACATAATAAGAACCGCCCCACGGGTCGATCACTTT
>CAYNUJ010000325.1:0-2782 GCA_964400095.1 uncultured Melioribacteraceae bacterium | reverse complement strand
CATCCATACATCCATACATCCATACATCCATACATCCATATGTATTTCATGATTTATTTCTTATAAAAATATCTTTGTAATAAGATTTGTAAAAGAAAAATTCGGCGAGGCTCAAAATTGAGAGTTCAATTGCGCTTCTGTCAAAATCCCTTCCGAATCCCTCCGGTTCAATAAAATTATTGAGTAAAAGTGAAATGACAGACCAGCCGACAGTAAATAGAATTAATATCAAAGCGAGATGAGTTAACCCGGTTGACATCGATTCTTCGTTAGTTTTTTTTACGAATATATAAATAACAAAAACGAAATGACTGATAAGAATAACTACGTTTGCCATTGTTCTATTCTACATTTCTGCGGTTTCTTGCGTTAAGTATCTGCATACCGATTACGCCTCCGACAAATCCGAATATCACATCGACAACTAAGTTGTTGATGAGTACCGAAAATGTATAGAGAAAAGAAAAACCGGTAGATTTAATTTGTTCAACGACAAGATTAAGCATAGTTGAGACTTCCTGCTTCAAGCCTTCGCTAACGGGAAAATTCCCCAGCATGCTTTGGATTTGTCCGAAAGCGGCAATTATATCGTTATTTTTTGTAATGAGAGTAATGAAAATATCGAACACCGTTCCGAATAGCGCAGCCCACAGTCCCGTAAGCAAACCGAACGTAGCGGCTTTTGAGAAAGATATTGGCTCATAATTTTTACTTGCCTTCTGATCCAACGATAAGGCTATAAAAGCCGCGGCGGGAATAATTAAACAGCAAGCAAAGCTTTTTGCGATGGGTACTACCTGCAGAACTCCCGCTCCGAATCCGGCGACAAACGCTGAAATATACTTCTTCAATTTTTACCGTAATATTGTGATGAAATTGCTTTGTAAAAATAATAAAATACCGACGAACCTAAAATCAATCCTGATATAAATGCCGCCGGCTTGTTGTATTCGTAAACGCCTAAATTTACCAACAGCGCGTCTAAAATTGCGGGTACGAATGAATAGAATAGATACTTTACGCTTTTTACTTTTAACCTGGAAAATAAAAGCAGCGCCGCGGAAGAAAATAACGCGCCGATGTAAATTCCCGCGCATCTTGCGCATACCATTGTTGCGTATTCTCCAACATGTAGCAGCTTATCTGGGTTTTGATGACAAACATTCGAAAAAATTATTTGAGCGAAAGGCAGGGCGTAAATAAAATCTTCCGCTATTGCCGAGAGAGGTTCTACAAAAATGAATAATACCCAAATTAAAATTAAAGTAAAAAATATTATTCGATATTTAATAGGCATATCATTTCAGGGAATAAACTTTAATGTCTGATTTTGTTAAAACGAAAATTTTATTTTTTGAAATTGCCGCATCGCGGATATCGCTTCCCGCATCGGCGAGATTAACCGAATTTATTTTGGGCGCCGGAGAATACAACTCTGTGTAATAGACACTGTCGGGAGTGATTATTAAAAGCGGATTCCCCGAATAATTAAGCGAATGAGCGCCGGAAGGAGCGGAGAATAATTTTAATCCGTTTCCGTATTGGTCGTAAACTAATATTTTATTTTCGTCGAGAACAACAATATCCCCTCGATTTGTGGTTACAAAATCCAGCGGGTTATTCAAATAAAATTCTCCGGAATCGTAGTTGCCGATTTGAGTGAGGAATTTTCCATTTAAATCATATTTAAGAATACGCTGATTATCGGAATCGAGCACGAATAAATCCCCCTGCGGAGAAATTGCCGCCGCTTCGGGATAGCTGAATGATTCTGAGTCTTTAAATTCGGGACCGAGCTGCGAAAGGTAATTCAAATCTTTATCGAGAAAAACTATCCGGTCGTTATTTTTATCGCATACGTAAATATTAAGCGTAGTGGCGTAAATATCCGACGGTTCGTCGAATGTTTCCAAACCGCTGCCGAATCCCCCTATCGTTAAGATAATTTTACCAAGCGTATCGAGTTTAGTGATTTCATTTGCTTCAGAATCGACCAAATAAATAAATCCAGCGTCGCTCAAAGCAAATGACGCCGCGTTTTTGAATTCTCCGAATTCGTACAACATGAATTTGGATTGAGCGAAATTGACGCATGAAATAACAAGTATGATAATAAAAAGTCTCATACCTCAAATATAATATTAAGATATTCATAAAGAAAGGTAAAAGTTAAATTGATTTTGAATATCGGCATTGCTATTTTTGCACTTTCAAATTGCCCCGTTGTGTAATGGCAGCACAGCAGACTCTGGATCTGTTAGTCCGGGTTCGAATCCTGGCGGGGCAACAAGAAAAATTCAACGTAATTAAAAAGTAGATCCTTTCTTAACCGCGGAGACGCAAAGACGCGGAGGAAAATAGACCGCGGATGACGCAGATCGAACGGATTTACGCGGATGGGAAAAAGCAATTCAGCCGCAAATTTCCGCTAAAAAGTTTTGTCCGTTTTAGATATTCTTTATTCGCCGAAACAAAAATATTACAATTGTATTACAGATTGCCTATCTGCCGACAAGGCATGCTTCGTCGTCCGTAAAATTGGGACGTCTCGCTCACACTCACAGACACTGCGTGAGTCCCATGGAAAATGACGCATTTGTTTGCGGTCATTTCGACTAACGGAGTAAGGAGAAATCTTCTACGTTTCGCATGTTTTCAAGATTCCTCACACTCGCTTTTGTTCGGTTCGGAATGACAAGTCTTTACCCTGTCAACTAATCGAAGCAAAAGGAGAAATCTATTTTCGCGAATCACGTAAATTCATACTCAACATTTACCACTC
>CAYNUJ010000324.1:0-2802 GCA_964400095.1 uncultured Melioribacteraceae bacterium | reverse complement strand
TCCTCATTAAAAATAAAAAAGCGTTAAAATACTGCAAATTAGTATTGATTGAAAATGAATTCCAAGAAATAACCGAATTGAACGGAATAATTAAAGATACATCCGGCGCAGTGGTCAAGGAGCTTGATACCGATGATATTTGGGAGGCGGAAATATCGCCGGGATTCGTTTTCTATTCGGGAAATAAATATAAAGGTTTCAGCTTAAAGTATAATAAATTTCCTTTTGTTATTGAATTAACGGCAGAGCAGACTTTTAACACTCTATTTGTTTGGCCGGATTATTACCCTCAATACGACATACCGAATTTGAATTCAACCTATCGTTTGCGGTTAAGCAATAACATAAAATTCAAATATATGACAATCGGCGAAATAGACGATCCGGCGGTTACAAAATATGAAGATGTAAGCGAATATGTATGGCATATTGAAAATTTGCCTCCAAGAATAACGGAAGATTATATGCCCCCCGAAAATAAAACCCAGACAGCCGTTAAATTTTCCCCGTCTAATTTTGTACTCGACGGACATAAGGGTAGTTTCGATAGCTGGAATGAATTTGCCAAATGGTATAAAAGTTTATCGGATGATAAATATGAACTGCCGGAAAATGCAAAGCGTGAAATTGAAGAGCTTGTTAAAGGGGTCAAAAGTCCTAAAGAAAAAGTTAGAATTTTATACAATTACTTGCAAAGGAACACGCGGTATGTTGCTTTGGAAATGGGCATTGGAGGCTGGCAGCCTCATTCCGCGGAATTAGTTTACAAAAATCTCTACGGAGATTGCAAAGACCTCAGCACGTTTATGGTCGCTCTTCTCGGTAGCGCCGGAATAAAATCTTATCCGGCGTTAGCCAGAACAAGAGACAGAGGCAGACTGGAACCGGATTTTGTTACAAACGGATTTAATCATCTTATTACATTCGTTCCCCTTGCCGAAGACACTCTCTGGCTTGAATGTACTTCGTCCTACACTGATATGAGCGACGCGCCTTACAGCATAGAGGATATATCGGCTTTGGTTGTGGACGATAACGGCGGTAGATTAGTGACTACTCCTCATAAATCATCGAAAGAAAATTTTTGGTTTTCAGTATTCAAAGGCAAAATATCACGCCAGTGGAATTTGGATTTTTCGGCTGAATTAAACTGCGGCGGGAATCCGAAAAATTATGTTAAAGCCAAATTAGATATAAAAGATGAAGAGGAGGATATTCTTTATTTGAGAAACCGTTTCGGCGGTTATATCCCGAATCTTTATATTGACGATTATAATATAAATTATGAAAACGATAAGAATTATAAATTGAATTTTGAGGGTAAATTTTTCAAATATATTAATCCGATTAGAAGAAGAGTTTTTATTAATCCCGCTATTTTTAATAGGGAAACGAACAATGATTTGCCGGACGAATCGAAAGCCGAAAGAAAATTCCCCGTATTTTACAATTACCCATATACTTATAAGGATTCGGTAAGTATTGCTATTCCCAAATATTTTAAATTAGAGGTGAAGCCTAAGAATATATATATTAATACTTCCTTTGCCGAGTTCAACGCTAATTTCGATTTTGTAGGCAATGAAATAAAATATGTTAGAATTTTGGAAATTAAGAACAATTTGATTCCGTTAGAAAACTATTCGGAATATTACGATTTTATGAAAGCTGTTATTAAAGCGGATAAATCAAAATATGTTATTAGAACGAGATAGTAAAAAAACAGGCAAATTATTTACCGTTTTCGAATGTTTCGTCTAAAACGATAATAAGTGTTATTGACAAAATCTATGTTTTTTATGTCGAGATATTTTACAAGTTTCGGAATAATGGAATAATGGAATAATGGAATAATGGAATAATGGAATAATGGAATAATGGAATAGCGATAGTAACGTATCGAACTCGAATTCACATATATCCTTATACCCTATACCTTTATACCCCCTATACCTCTAACCAATATTTGTATTGAACTTTTTACTGCCGGCTATGCCGCGCAGGTGGATTGAATCAATTTCTCTTTCTCAAATAAATCCTCTCCTAAAAGCCTCATTCCACCGGACCCAAATAACGGTCGAGCCAGGCGAGAGTTTCTTTAATAAAATCATTCATGGGAGGAATATGATCCGTTTCGTACAATTTGTGCTCCTTGTCCTTATCAGGCGTTCCCAAAAGGTCGAACATCGGCTTTTGAGAAGTCTCATAAGGAAAAACCGTGTCGTACTTGCCGTTTAACATCAATGTAGGAATTTTCACGCGGGTAACGTAATTAATCGGATGCACTTCGGGGCGGCCCCAATCCACGAGACCTCCCGCTAATAAAACGCTTACCTTTAGACGCTCTTCCACAGCCGGGATGATCGCGCCGAGTATTCCTCCCCAGCTCACTCCGTAATAGGCAAGCTTTTGACCGTCAATATCCTGACGAGTCTCCAGATAGTCGATGCATCTTTTAAAATCTTTTATCAGTTGAATTCGAAATTCTGTCAACTGATGAGATTTATCACCGGGATGGATTGCAGCCAAAGCAGCAAACCTGCGTTCGAAGGTTCCTTTATAGACAGGATAGAGCACCGCCCGCCCGTTTTTTACCAAAAAGGAAAGAAAAAGAGGAAATTCATAATAATTTTCAATATCTTCACTCGATTTTTGAAATCTGGAAGCGCTGCCGGGGAAATAAATGACTGTCTGATAGGGAGGGGCAGTATTCTTGGGCAGAAAAAGATTGGCGATGATCCGTTCGTCTCCGTATGCGGCGCTAAAAGTTATCCGCTCTTTAATCCAATCTTCGGAACTTTC
>CAYNUJ010000323.1:1272-2816 GCA_964400095.1 uncultured Melioribacteraceae bacterium | reverse complement strand
CTCTGCGAGGAATGATGTTCCCGGAACTATACGAGGAATGATGGAATAATGGAATAATGGAATAATGGAATGGTGGGGAGTGAGATTGGCTTTTGAATGAATGGATTACAAACTAGAAATTAAAAATTGCAAATTATAAATTATAAGAGAGTTATATGAGCGCGAATTTAAGGACAGTGTAGGAAGCAGTAAGGAGTAATTAGTAAGTAATTTTGTAATTTTGGATTTTATTTGCGCATTGAATTCTGAGAAATCTTTTGGAATCGGATTGTTCTTAAAGATTTCTCTCCCCGATAAATCGGGGTTCGAAATGACAGGCTTACTTTTGGGGAAGCCCTACAGGTTTACAATTTATCCATTTATCATTAGAACTATATCGTTTGATTGTTCATGATTGACTGATTGGATATAGGCAAGATTGAATAGTAGAAATATAAAATTGAATGACTTAATGGTTTTTATGCTGGTTTCTAATTGTTTTATTAAAGATTAAGAACAGAATCTAACAAAAAGATATTTACTTAGTGTTAATTCGTGCAATTCGTGAAATTCGTGGCTAAAAATAATTGTTGGATTTCGTATTGGATTATTTATCGGTCTTTTTGTCATTTCCGACTGTAATTTTGTCAATCTAAACTTCATAATTGAGCTAGTTATTTAACTTTTTAATATATTTACCTTAAATTTTTCGTTCTTTTACTTATTGATTGCGCTGTTGGTTTTGTTAAACGCGTTCTTTACTCTGTAAAATGGAAAAGGGGACTAATAAAGTCCGTATTTAATCATATATAACGGGTTGTAATATGAGAAAAACCGAATCGAACAAGCTGAATATGTACGATGGAGTTGTTTCTTATATGGATACGAATTCGGACGCATATTCCGATTTACCCGTAATAACGGAGTCATTCAACGAGTTCAAAAACGTCGTTGAGCAAATTAAAAGCAAGGATTTGGATTTTAAGAACCAAACCAAAGGCGTTACCGCCGAAAAGCTGAATGCCGAAGAGGCTCTTATTTCCTACGTCCTTAAAATTGCAAACGCTCTCTACGTTTTGGGAGTTAAAACCAAAAACAGCAGTCTGCAAATTAACGCCAAAGTAACCAAATCGTCGCTCGTTCAGGCGAGAGATAATATCCTGGCGAATAAAGCGTCCCAGATTTTGAGTCTTGCAGCCGAGCACGAAGCGGATCTTGCCAATTACGGTATCACCGCTGAAATGATATCAGCGGCTCATGAAAAATTGAACGAGTTCAACGAAGCGCTGGGGAGACAGGTAAACGAACACGCCAACGCGGTTGCGGCAAGGGAAGAGTTGACCCAATTATTTGAAAAAGCGGATGCTATACTTAAAGAAGAACTCGACCCTATGATTGAAATGTTCTCCGACAGTAATCCGAACTTCTATAACGGTTATGCAGCAGCCAGGGTTATACGCGACCTTGGCATTGGTCACTCAACGCCTCAAACGGAAACTTCAGGAGAAGGTTGATGATTTTATTCGTGCGGGTCGGAAGGCATGCTGACCCGCATGAAGGCTTAA
>CAYNUJ010000323.1:0-1172 GCA_964400095.1 uncultured Melioribacteraceae bacterium | reverse complement strand
TATAGGGAATAAGTCGAGAGTTTTGAATAGACTTTTGAATGACTGAATGAAGAAAACACAAAACAGAAATTTGAATGACTGAATGATGCTGTCCAAAATGGTTCTTCGAATGAATGAATGAAGAAACCAAAAACAGCAATCTGAATGACCGAATCATAAGGGAAAACTAAAGCGGTCATTCAACCATTCAATCATTCAATCATTCATACGATGGCGCTTATTTTTGTTTATTATCATGCAACCATGCGAGTTGGCTACCCAAGAATGGTCATGCAGCCATGCAAATTAGCATTAAATAAGTTTATATAATTTATCATTTATCATTTTTAATTCGTAATTGTATTCTGTGCTAATCTGTGTTATCTGTGGTTAAGAAAAAGGATTTTATTTGAAACTTAATACAAATGAAATACAAAACATTATTGAAATTGCTTTAGAAGCTGGAAAAGCTGTATTGGATATCTATCATTCCGATGATTTTCAAATTGAAAACAAAGATGATAATTCGCCGTTAACAAAGGCTGATAAAGCCTCTCACGAAATAATTAAAAAGGGATTAACCGAAAATTTCCATGAAATTCCTCTGCTTTCTGAAGAGGGGAAAGAGATACCATATGAAGATAGAAAAAATTGGAAAAAATTTTGGCTGGTCGATCCTCTCGACGGAACAAAAGAATTCATAAAAAAGAACGGTGAATTCACGGTAAATATAGCATTGATTGAAAATAATAAACCGGTGTTTGGAGTAATATATGCGCCCGCCGTAAAGGCAGGGAATAATGGAAAGATGGAAAAATGGAATGATGGCTTTCCAACATTCCAATCTTTCAATATTCCAAATGACTTTCTTGGAATTCTATATGCAGGTGGTTTGGGATTTGGTTCTTACAAAATTACTTCGTCGGGTTTTGTTAAAATAAGCGTTAACGATAAATCTAAAGACGATAATTTGAATGTCGTTCAATCCCGCTCCCATTCGGGGGAAGAAGAAGAAAGTTTTTATTCCAATTACAGGGTGAAAAGTAGATTATCAAGAGGAAGTTCTTTGAAAATCTGCATGATTGCCGAAGGTGAAGCGGATTTATATTTTCGCGGCGGTCCGACTTGGGAATGGGACACCGCAGCCGGACATGCAATCTTACTCGGCGCCGGCGGATATTTTGTTAATAAAG
>CAYNUJ010000322.1:0-2825 GCA_964400095.1 uncultured Melioribacteraceae bacterium | reverse complement strand
TCTCCGAACTTTTCTCCGAACTTTTCTCCGAACTTTTCTCCGAACTTTTCTCCGACGTTTCTATTTCCGGCAGCGGGAATGTTACGGTTACAAAATCGTCCCATTTAAACTGCACGGGCGGCAATCCGGCTGCGTCAATCATTTGCTGAATGCGTCGGATTCCCGTTCCCATTTTCTCAATATAGTTAATACGATGAAAGAGATTTGCGATATTCGGATTACGTAAGACGCTGCGATTGCCGAATTCTTTAGGATCTAATCCTTTGGGCAAACCGCCGGGACTGGTAATTTGCACACGGTCCGAGAATATTTCCACCATGACATTTGCTCCCTTTAAAAAGTAATCGCGATGAATGACGGCATTCAGCACAGCTTCCCGCAGCGCTTCAAGAGGAACAGCATGAATTTCATTTCTACGCGGCTTG
This sequence comes from uncultured Melioribacteraceae bacterium, assembly GCA_964400095.1. GTDB lineage: Bacteria > Bacteroidota > Ignavibacteria > Ignavibacteriales > Melioribacteraceae > CAYNUJ01. The sequence goes on along the minus strand of CAYNUJ010000322.1, from coordinate 2,400 downwards.
CCGTCAAATTCATAGCGCACGGAAAGATGCCGCTGCAAAAAGAGCATCGTCTCATCAACATTAAATTTTAGATCACGATTAAAATCCTTGCGATCAAGTATGTCAACTTTGTCGTTCCCTTTGTACAAAGCGCACGTTACGGTTGTGTGGTAGAGGTAATCATCCAGATTCTTCGAAAAAAACATCACGGCGCTATTGTAGTAAATGGTTCTGCCTTGCTGAATTTCGGCAACGTGAAGATTACGTAAAATATGCTTTAGATCAATTGAAGGCGAAATTTGCGCAAGATATAAAAATTGATTCAATTTCTCATTGTCAAAATCTTTATCGTTAAAATTTTTATGGACTAATTCGTCATAACGGATTTTCCCTTCACTCTGCACAAATTCAATTATTTCGTTACGTTTTAATTTTTGAGAATTGGGACCAATGCGGTTGTAAAAGCCCGAAGCGCAGCGATACGGTTTATCCATTCCTTCACGCACTTCAATGATGAGAACATTTTCAAAATTTTGTAAAATGACCTTGATTGGCGGATCACAATTTGCTGCGATGTCAATGACTTGAGATTTGAGTTTGTTGGATATTGTTGCCCCCTTAACCGTGCCGTCGTCTCGAACGCCCAAATAAATAAAACCGCCGGAAGCATTTGCAAAGGCGCACATTTCTTTATCCAACCCTGATAAACTTTCTTTGAATTCAATGCGATAGCCTTCGCCTTCCTGTAAAATAAATTCAAATTCTTTACGATTCACCGCTCAACTCACTTTTCAGTTCCTTCAACAAAGCGTCGCTTTTATTGAACGATTCATGCAGCATTTCCAGCAATTCTACGCTGCCGTATGTCTCTTCCTCTTCGGCAATATGAGGATTTTTAATATCCAGATTGTAACCGTTTTTAATAATTTCTTCAATAGGAACTTTCCACGCATGTCCGACCTCCGGCGAGGCTTGCTCGTTTCCCGCCTTGCCGGCAGGCAGATCTTCCCGATTGTTCCACCACTGTTTCAGGCTTTCAAATTCTTCCTTACGGATCGGTTTGGTTTTGGAATATGATTTATAGCCTTCCGGCAGTTTGTGTTCCCAGTACCAGATTTCTTTTGTTTGTTTGCCTTTTTCAAAAAAGAGCAAATTAGTCGCCACGCTGGCGTAAGGCTGAAAAACGGAATTGGGCAAACGTACAATGGTGTGCACATTGCAGGTTTCCAGAAAATGTTGGCGTATGCGCTGCTTTACGCCGTCGCCGGTTAAGGAGCCGTCCGGCAAAACAATAGCCGCCCGCCCTCCTTCTTTGAGATAGCGGATCATCAATACCAAAAATAAGTCGGCGCTTTCCGTTGTGCGAAAGTTTTGCGGGAAATTAGTTTCCACGCCGTCGGTCACAGACGCTCCGAAAGGCGGATTGGCGAGAATAACGTCAACACGGTCTTTTTGGCTAATGCCGGTGTATTCTCTATTAAGACTATCGGTATATTCTATATTTGGCGCGTCGATATCGTGCAGTATCAAATTAGTTACGCAAAGCATAAAGGGGAGCGGTTTCAATTCCATTCCATGGATTGTTTCCTCTAAGGTTCTCAAATCTTCCACGTTCTTTACATCGCTTTTTCGAATAATTTCTATTGCAGATGTGAGGAAACCGCCGGTACCGCATGCAGGATCGAGAATTTTCTCCCCAAGTTTCGGATTTATCATTTCTGCCATAAATTCCGTAAGAGCGCGAGGCGTATAAAATTCTCCGTAATTACCTGCGCTTTGTAAATCTCTTAATATCGTTTCATACATATCGCCAAATAGATGCCTGTCCTCAGAACTGTTAAAGTCTATTTCGTTCAGCTTATTTATCACTTGGCGGATAATAGTGCCGTTTTTCATGTAGTTGTTCGTTCCGGAAAATATTTCCCTGACAAGTATTGCGCGTCGATTACCGTTGCTAATATCTAAATCTTTCAGGATAGGAAAGAGAATATTATCGATGAAGTTTTTGAGTTCATCGCCTGTGATGCCTTCTTCGTTGGCAGCCCAATTCCGCCATTGAATATTTTCGGGAACGGGAGATTCATAATTATCATGAGTAAGTTCCATTTCTTTGTCTTTGTCATCTAAAATTTTTAGAGAAATCATCCAACCCAACTGCTCAATACGCTGCGCATCGCCGGATACGCCCGGATCTTTTCTCATAATATTCTGAAGAGTTTTTACAATATTACCGAGATTCTTCATTTACGCTACTTCCTTATAGATTAATTCTTCCAGTTCCTTTAACATTTCCAGATAGCCATCCTTGCCTCCGAATATATCAACTATTTCCGAAGGAGTTCCGATTGCATTAAAAGGCTCTATTCTTAAAATAGTTAAGTCTTCTATGTTTTCAATACCTTCATCGGCATATTTGTCTAG
>CAYNUJ010000321.1:0-2827 GCA_964400095.1 uncultured Melioribacteraceae bacterium | reverse complement strand
TCAACTATCCCCCAAAGCTTGTTTAATTATATCTATCAAACCTTCTTTTGTGAATGGTTTTGAAATATAGTGTGTGCATCCGTTTGACAGAAAAAGGTCCCTCTCCTTTTTTTGAGCGTATGCGGTTACGGCAATTACCGGCGCGTCACGATATTCCGGCATCTCCCTTATAGTTTTCGCGACATCCATCCCGTTCGGTTTGGACCTTAAATTGATGTCCATTAATATTGCGTCGTACCGCTTTAATTTAACGGCTTCAATTGCTTCGCTCCCATTGTTAACGGTATCTATTTCGAAGAGCCCTTTCAATAATAACATTATAACATCTTGGGAGATAAGATCATCTTCAACATATAATAGTTTTCTCAATTCCATTATTTCACCTTATCTTTATTATAAAAAGTTACGGTAAAAGTTGATCCGCAGCCTTTTTTACTACGGATTTTTATATACGCGTTGTTAATTTTACAATATTCTTTCACTAATGCAAGTCCCAGCCCGTTTCCGTCATATTTCCGTGTGTATCCTTTGTCTTCCTGCGTGAATGGAGTAAATAAGTCCTTGGCATACTTTTCATCCATACCGATTCCGGTATCTTTTACCTCAAGCTTAAGACGTTTTTTTTCGTCCCTTAAAACTGTAACGTTAACGCTCCCTTTGAATGTGTATTTAATTGCATTATCGACAAGATGCTCGGCAATCTGCATTAAACTGTATTCATCGCCAATTAACCGAGCGTTGTCGGTTTCATCCAATATCTTAAAATCTAATCCTTTTGCTTTCGCGGCGGATTTGTATTCATTATATATTTTAAGCGCTATCTCTTCAAATAGCGCAATTCTATTAAACTCAGGTTTGTAAGTCCCCGTATTTATTTCTGTCATGTTCAATATTAAAGTAATGGTTCGTATTATCCTCCTGCTTCCCGATTCGATACTATTAAATACAAAACTATAATCTTCCCGTAATTTATTTTCAGTTTCCTCACGGAGCAAATATATGGCATTTGTTATTGCCGTAAGCGGCGTTCTTATTTCATGCGACATTTGGGAAAGGAATTCCGATTTCAACCTATCGGAGGCTTCAGCTTTTTCCAACGCTTCTTTTAATTCCATAGTCAGTTTCTTTCTCTCCGTTATATCCTGAAGAACTCCGAAAGAACCTTTTAATTTCCCCGATTCATCGTACCAGAGGTACGATCTATCGGAAAGCCATTTTTCTTTGCCGCTTTTGGTTTTGATAAGGTAATCCGCAGAGTATCGGCGCACGGGATTTACGATACGGGTTTGCATAATATCGGATTTATCGACGTCTTTTTCATTTTGCTCTATAGAAATCGTAATTTTCGACAAATCAAATTCAGCCCGAGAATATCCGGTCAATTTTTCGATGTTTTCGTGCATATATTCGTATTTCATCGTATCATAAGATAAACGATAGAACGCATCGCCGGATTCCTCCGTAGTAATTCTAAATCTCTCCTCGCTTTCTTTAAGTTCGTTTTCCATCTTTTTACGTTCGGTTATATTCTCTTTAATCTCAATAAAATGAGTAATATCCCCGTTTTCATTTACTACCGGAGAGATTGAAGCCAATTCCCAAAACAGCTCCCCGTTCTTCTTTTTATTGTGAAATTCCCCGCGCCATGTTTTACCCGAAAGAATCGTATCCCACAACTCTTCATATTCCTCCGCCGGTTTTTCGCCCGATTTCAGTATGCTGGGATTTTTACCTAGAACCTCGTTACGGGAATATCCCGTAATTTCAGTGAATTTTGGATTAACGTATTCAATCTTACCTTCGGAGTCGGTAATAACTATGGACGCCGGACTTTGGCTTATGGCAACCGAGAGTTTTAATAATTTCTCTTCATTTGCTTTACGCTTCGAAATATCGCGTATAATTGCCGTAATGAATTTACCATGTTGAGTTTCCCAATCCGAAAGCGACAGTTCAAGCGGGAATTCGGTCCCGTTTTTTTTCAGACCCGTCAGTTCTACGGTATTGCCAATCACTTTTTTTTCGGCCGTATTTAGATATCGAGTAAATCCCATTTCATGTAAGTTTTTGAATCTTTCCGGTATTAAATCTTTTATGCTGCCGCCAATTATCTCATCTGCGGAATATCCGAAAATATCGGAGGCTCCTCTATTCCACATAATTATTTTTCCGTTTGAATCGGAGGTAATAATTGCGTCATTGGCGGATTCCGTCACGGCATTTAATTGGTCGTAACTTTCTTTTAGAGCTTCCGACGCCAATTTATGTTTGGTGATGTCTTCCAACATTAGAAGCGCGCCGTCAAATTTTTTATCTTTATAGAGCGGAACGCCGTTTAGTTTTAGATGTGAACTTTTTCCGTAAACGGAAGTAAATGGAAAATCGATTTGAATTTTGTTTCCAGCCGCAAGCATATTCAACTCTTCTGTCACGCCGGCTTCGATTGCCGCTGAAACCATTCTTATATCCATTCCCATCACTTTGGATTCTTCGCCTTCGGGTACTCCGAAAATTTTCTTAACGGCGGTATTTTCATATATAATATGCATCCCGGCGTCAAGGTGTATAATCCCTGCCGGAGAGTGTTCAAGAAGCATTTTAAAACGGCTCTCGCTTTCCCGAAGAGCTTCCTCCGCCCGTTTGAACTCACTAATATCTATTATTGTACTCTGCATTCCAATTATTTTATTTTCGGAGTCTTTAATTGATATAGAGTTGTTTAATACTGTAATATTCCTGCCGTCTTTCCGCTTTAGTTGATGTTCGTAATTAAGGCTAAGTTCTAATAATGACCGCATTTTGTTTGAATAGTTCAAAAAGATGATAC
>CAYNUJ010000320.1:0-2856 GCA_964400095.1 uncultured Melioribacteraceae bacterium | reverse complement strand
AAAATTCCTTTAGCTCTGCCGAGAGTTCTGAATCCTGTTTTAAGGTTGTTAAAGCGATAACCGAACGCTTTAAGTTTTTCCGCAGTATCGAGATTAATTGAATGTTTCTCAAAATAGATTTTATCCGGCAGCCATTGATGATGTATCCTCGGCATGTCAATTGCGCGCTGAATATTCATGTGAAAGTCAATTACATTTATAATCACCTGCAAAACTGTTGTAATGATAGTCGATCCGCCCGGCGAACCGATTATAATATACGGTTTGTCGTTCTTCAAAACTATAGTGGGAGTCATTGAACTGAGCATTCTCTTTCCCGGGGCTATTGAATTTCCTTCGCCGCCCACTAAACCGAACTGATTGGGAACGCCTGGTTTAGCGCTAAAATCGTCCATTTCATTATTCAGAAGAAATCCTGCGCCTTCAACAATAATTTTATTCCCGAATCCGGAATTAAGCGTTGTTGTTACGCTTACTGCGTTGCCGTATTTATCGTAAATAGAATAGTGCGTTGTTTCGGCGCTCTCTTTGTATAAATTAGGATTGCCCGCTTTAATTTGAACCGAAGGCGAAACGCCCGCTTTTACTTTTTCATAAATTGATTTAGCGTATTCTTTTGAAATCAATCCGTTCTGAGGAACCGGATAAAAATCGGGATCGCCCAGATGAACCGATCTGTCTGCGTAAGCATACTTCATCGTTTCAATCAATTTACGGTAATATTTACCGCTTCCCCATTCTTCCGGACTGAAGTCGAAGTTCTCCAATACATTCAGCATTTCAATTAACAGAATACCGCCGGAACTCGGAGGGGGCATAGATATAATTTTATATCCCCGATAAGTTCCGGTTACCGGTTCCCTCTCTGCGGGACGGTAATTATCCAAATCTTTTTGACTGATTATCCCGCAGTTTTTTCTTATTTGCTCAATCAATCGCCGGGCTGTACTTCCTTTGTAGAACCCGTCGCGTCCGCGCCGCTGAATAAGTTTAAGAGTATTAGCCAAATCCTTTTGAATGAAAATATCTCCCTCTTTATATGGTTTTCCGTTTTTAGAAAACACTTTAAAAGAAGAAGGAAATTTTTTAAACTTAGGTAAAGTTTTACGGAAGGATTCAGCCGAGCGTTTATCTATTATCCAGCCGTTTTCGGCTAAATTGATTGCCGGTTCAATTATTTTATCGAGAGGCATTGTGCCGTATTTTTCCAAAGCGTAAATCAATCCCGCCACGCTGCCGGGAACGCCTACGGATGTTCCGCCCGTCATACTGAGAGAATCGACAAAATTTCCATCTTCATCAAGATACATATCTCTCGAAGCTCTTAGCGGAGCTTTTTCTCTGAAATCGATTGAGATGTTTCTTCCATCGCTTAAGCGGATTACCATAAATCCGCCGCCGCCGATATTTCCGGCATACGGATAAGTTACAGCCAAAGCGAAGCCCGTCGCTACCGCCGCGTCAACCGCGCTGCCGCCCTGTTTTAATATCTCAAGTCCAACCATTGAAGCCGGAGAACTGACGGTAACCACCATCCCATTCTTTGCCGATACGGGATTTTGAGAATAAAGATCGGATGATAATATAATTTGAAAAACGATTATAATAATCGGGAGAGAAAAGAAAACCGAATGACGAATAACTGCGCTGAATTTTTTCATGCCGGATATTTTGTTAAATTAAAGTTTAAACTAATAGTTCGAATTAACAAATGCAATTAATATTATTGCTTTACTATTGTGAAGATCAACTTTTCCGTCTATGGACAGAACGGACGACATAGATTATACTGATTTTCAATCCGAGAGTTCTTCGTATGGGTGTAAGTTTTGTATGGTATTACTATCTAAATCCTAGTTTTTTATATCAAGATATTTTACAAGTTTCGGAATAACGGAATTGCGATAAAAACGAATCGAATTTGAAATTTAGTTTATACCCTCTATACCCAATAACCTTTTGTATTGAACCCTTTTTTACTTTTGATTTTTTTTACTGCCGGCTATGCCGTGCTATTGTAGAATATTTAAATACTATGCAGATAATTTATCTCATTTTCAGAAAATTTGCAATTTAATGGAGGTGGATTATTAACTTTTGCGTTTTGCGTTACACATAGTTCAATCAATCTTCTTTTTAAACCGAAGGGAACTGAAATATAGAATCGCGGTTCCGAATAAAAATAAAATTAACAGTTCATGCCACAATTCCGCGAATCCCAAGCCTTTGAGAATAACGCCGCGGATAATTGTGATAAAATATCGGAGCGGTATGATGTAAGTAATTAATTGAATGAAATCGGGCATATTTTCAATTGGGAAAGCGAATCCGGATAAGTAGATCATCGGCATCATTATTACGAATATCGCTATCATCATTGCCTGCTGCTGAGTTTTAGTAACGGTGGAAACGAACAATCCCAATCCCAAAGTGGAAAGCACAAACGCGAACGAAGCCAGCAGAAGAAAAGCGACGCTTCCTTTAATCGGAATTCCGAAGATAATTACCATCGCGGTAAGTATTATGCCGACGGATACAAAGCCCAGAAATAAAAAGGGAAGCAGTTTGCCCAGTATCATTTGATAGGGCTTTATCGGAGTGACAATCAATTGTTCGAGAGTTCCGATTTCCTTCTCTTTCACTATCGCCAGCGACGTTAGAATAATTGTAATTATTGAAAGCAGCAGCCCTACAATCGCAGGCACCATATAAATCCGCGTTTTCAAAAGTGGGTTGAACCACACCCGCGTTTCGGCTTCCAGCGGCTGCGAATAATTTATTCTCCCTTTTCGCTTAAGATAATTCACCGCCGCGTTTACAGAATAATTGCGCACAACGGATTGAACGTAGCCGATC
>CAYNUJ010000319.1:0-2885 GCA_964400095.1 uncultured Melioribacteraceae bacterium | reverse complement strand
TGGTTAAGCAAGGTACTCTTTTAAGCACAGACGCAAAGTCGCGGAGGGATATTGAACACAGATGACGCAGATCAGACAGATTTGCACAGATGGAAAAAAGCAATTCAGCCGTTTAACAATTCAGCAGCAAATTTCCGCAGAAAAGTTTTGTCCGTTTTAGGTATTCTTTATTCACGTAACTTGCCCAATGGTTTGTATCGGGATTCGCGGCATTGTCTTTCACGCGGAGACGCAGAGAACGCAAAGGACTTTGGTATAGGGAAATAAGGGATACGGTATAAGGCGCTCATTGCCGTGGTAAAAAATGAAATGGTCCATGCGGTTAATTCAACTTGCCAAATTCGCAAAAATAAAATCCTTCAGTTCTTCCGTATTATGAAATATAAAATCACTGTCCATTTCCAATACTTTGTTTTTTGCGTAACTATCCCAAAGAACGGAAGCGGCTTTCGTTCCGGCTTCTTTAGCGGCGGTTACATCGGCGGGCGCGTCGCCAATCATTAAAACGCTTTCGGGATTTAGGCTGAAATAATTCACGAACTTTATTATCCCTTCCGGCGATGGTTTATGATTTGCCACGTCGTCGCCGGTTATAATCAAATCGAAGTAATCATAAATCCCTAACGCTTTGAGTGAGATGACGGAACTCTGCCGACCCTTTCCGGTAAATATGCCGAGCGGCAGATTTTTGCTTTTTATTGCTCTGAGGATTTCTTCAATTCCTGGGAAAATATCAGCCATTCGGATATGATTCTTTTCGTAAAAATCATAATAATCCTCTCGAGCTTTATCGTAATTCTCTCCCATCCATATCTTTAATATTACGTCCTCGGTCGGTCCGAATAAAGCTATTATTTCTTTATCGTTGTAGGTTCTGCCCAAATACTTTTTCGTTACGTGATTAAAACTTGCGAATATCAATTCATTTGTGGAAGTTAAAGTTCCGTCAATGTCAAAAATGAATCCTTTAAATTTTGTCATTTCTTCGTCTTCTCGCTGTACTTAAATACCGCGATAGATCCGTCCATGTTGGAGACAAAATATTTGTCATTCCCCATCAGATGGATATTGAACATCCTTGCGGTTCCCAAAAAAAGAATTTTTTTATATTTCCTTTTATATATTCGATAAACACTGCCTTCCTTTGTCGTAAATAAATATACTCCTTTGTTCTCAATCGGAGTGGAAGGCATAACGTCGAAATTATATCCTATTTTATAAGTGAGTCCGCCTTTGCCGTGTTTTGTGTAGGGATTGTAGAATTTTCCGTTCATACCTTTCAGCAGCAGTCTTTTCCCGTTAGATGTAATTCCAATCGATTCCCACACGTCGTATTTATCGCTTTTCCAAATAGTCTTTCCCAGCATCGGATCGATTTTCATCGTATGCTTCAGCGGAGAAGTTATGTAAATACTTTTTCCGTCCGTAACCGGCTCTACCGCGGCGGGGGAATAGTAGAAACTTTTATCTTCGCGCCATTTCCAAATCAGCCAGCCCTCGCGGCTGTCGATGCAGTAAAGGTAACTGTCCCATGCGCCGTAAATAATTTTATTGCCGAGCCGCAGAGGTTTTATTTCAATCATTCCTTTGGCGCTGTTATTCGTCCAGTATTCCTGCAGAGTCTCCACGTCGTAGCAAATCACTTTGCCGGAAGCCGTCCCGAATACTACCGCCGCTTTTGAACCGGTCTGCTTTGGAATCATCAAATCCTTTGTTCCTTCGTAGTCAATCATCAGCAAATCAGAAGTAATCGGCTCGTCGAAACCGATCGATTGTATCTGTTCGCCGGTGTTTACGTTTAATGTGTGCAAATCTCCCTGCAGTGTGGCGATTGTTAAATAGCCGTCCTTTTCGGCGGGAGTTGAAGCGATATTACCGAACGCGTCGAAATCCCAAAGTAATTTTCCCTCGGCGGAGAAGCACTGTACAAAGCCGTTGTAACCGGCGGTAATTATTTTATCTTTAAGAACCAAAGGCTCGGTAACGAAAGAAGTATGCAAATCTTTTTTCCACACAATGCCCGAATCATAATCATTAAATTGAGATGAATCAATCTTTTCGATTGTGCGTTCCGCGTTTAAATCCAATGCGGCGACGAGCCGGGCGCTGTCAGATCTCGTAACTTCGTAAACGAAAAGCGAATCGTCTTTTATTCGGCACAGTGAATACGCCCACGATGTGTCTTTACGGCTGTACGCCGAACGCCCCGCGATTCCCGGAATGCCGTCGAAATCGAATATCTTATATTCGTGTCCGTGTCCAACCAAAACCGCGGCAATCTTTTTCTCTCTTAAAATATTGGTCGCTTCGAACCAATTATCAATTTCTTCGTTTAGCGGATGATGCGCTAAAAGGATTATCTTTTCATTTCCTTTTACAGATTGAATTTCCTCCCGCAGCCAATCAAGAGTCTCGGGGGAAAAATGTCCGCCGCCGCCTTTCCATAAAATCGCGCTGTTTATTCCGATGAATCTGTAATTATCTTTCGCGAATGAAAAGCGGTCATCGTCCCACAATTCAGAAAATTTTGTACCGCCGGATTCGCTCCATTTGGCGTCGTGGTTTCCCGGAACAATATAATAAGGTGAGTTAAGTTTATCCAAAATTTCCTTCGCTCTTTCGAGTTCGGCGTTCTTTCCCTTTTCTGTGATATCTCCGGTATGAACGATAAATTTAATTTTATTATTGCTGTTGATGGAAATTACGATACTGTCCAAATCCGCATCGGCTTTATTGTATCCTACGTGGGAATCGGTAATCCACGCGAATGTTAAACTTTGAGCGGCGGACCAATTGAACGATAAAAACAATAGAAGAATAAAAAATTTACGCATTAATGTCCCTTAAATTTGAGTACACAAAAATAGTAAAAGGTTTTTACATGA
>CAYNUJ010000318.1:0-2899 GCA_964400095.1 uncultured Melioribacteraceae bacterium | reverse complement strand
GCCGAAGCGTATAAATACTTATCGTCGTACGTAACCCATACATTGGTTTTTTCTCTCGAAGGCTCCCCTTCTTCGGGATCTAACTGAGTAAATCGCTTTACCGGTTCCTTTTTATAGACGTTTTCGTTTAATATGCCGTCCAACTCTATTTTTTCATTCAGTTTGTACGCTTTTACCGGAGGGTTTCCAGGCTGGCTCTTTGCGGCGATTGTCATCAATATCGAAATATTAAGCATTAAAATCAAAAATCTTCTCATCTTCACCCGGTTTCAATAGTTTAAATTATTCACTAATAATTGTGAAATTTTAGACTCTTTAGAGGGTAAAAGGTTGCGTAAATTTTCGAAAATATTATCGCTGCCGCAGTTTGAATTTCATATGTTTTTGTTAATTGTCAAACGCGTAATTCAAATTCAAACCATGTTCTTTTATAGCTATTTTAATCAATTCGTCTATGTCTCCCAAAATTTCGACCAAAACCAAATTATCTTCCGAAAGCGAAATAACGAACAGTTTATTTATATCGTCTTCGGATTGACTAAGAAACACGGCGGACATATCGCTGCCGTCTTTGGCTCTCACAACATATTTCAAATTCATCTCCGCCATTCTGTCGGTAATTTCTTTAAGCAATCCGAAATCCGCCTTGCCCGGCGCCTTTCTATTAAATACCGACAACTGAATTCTATCCACTTTTCGAACCATATCGGTAATATCCATTCCGGTATCGGCAACGGAGAGAAACATTCCCGCGAACATCATTCCGGCAGGTCCTACCGAAAACTCAATTTCACGATTAAGGTCTTCGTCCAAATTTTGAACGAGATAGTTGCGCAGTTCTTTAAAACTTCGGTTAACGCCTATGCATCCGCTTAATCCGGTAAACAAAAAAACCGCGACGATAATTAATGTAGAATACTTTTTCATTTTTCTTCCTCAATAAATTCTTAAAACGAACGAGTAAAAGCTTATTTGTTTTCGCTTACTTTTTCTTTCGAATTAACCTTATCTAATTCCGGAATGTCAAATTTCTCCGATAACCTGCCGATGGTTTCCAGATTTATTTTACCCACAATATTAACAAAAGCGGCTTCGTTGTCGTCGCCTATTGCCATAACCACAAGACCGAGAATATCATCTTCATTTTGTGTGCGGATATAAATATACGCGCGTTCTTTTCTATCGCGCACTTTTACTATTCTATCCCAGCCTTTATCAATAAGCTGTGCATCCACTTTATTAATTATTTCAATTATTTCCTTTTTGTTTTTTTCGTTAGCGTCGAACGCGTTGACTTTGATTAATTTGAGTCCGTTCAGCATATCGTACAATTCGGGGTCCTGCTGTTTCATCATTTTAGCTACCATGCGCAAAAGGTGGTCTTCAATAAGGACTTCAGCCACCATATCCCCCTGGTCAAATACGGAAAGATTTCCGAAATCGACATATCCGGGGTCGTTTTTAATTTCCGACTTCTGTCCGAATAAAACAGAGGCGGTTAACAACAGCGCGATTAATAATTTATTTTTCATTATTTCCTCCTGAAAGAAATAGATAATCAATTGTTTTAATGCTTTCTTTTATCGGGCGGCTTACCTGATTGCCCAATATATCATTTGTAATGGCGGACTGCGTTTCCTTGAAAACTCTCCCCACCAAAGCGAGAGATTCAACAACCTGCTTGTTTGCTCTTAATATTTCCGCCTCGGTATAACCGTTGTGAGATTGACGCGATTGTGAAACGAGAGAAAGTATTACAATAATCAGAATTGCCGCCGCCATTCCGACGGCTGTCAGAGGTTTTGCGGTGAAGGAATCAAAAATCGAATTGATATAATTCCGCTTCTTATCGACGGCGGTTAAATTATCTAAAACATTATTTAACGATTCCGGCGCTTCGGGCATCTTAATATTGTTAACGCTTGCCGCTGTTTTTTTGTAGGAATAAAAAATTTCCTTAGCTTCCGCGTTGTTCTCAATCAGACGGTTTACAAAATTCTTCGTCTCGGCATCCGCTTCACCGTAAGCCGCCGAAATTATGCGGTCGATGATTTCTTCGCTTATATTATATTCTGCTTGGCTCATAATCTTTCAATTCTTCTTGTAATTTTCTTCGCGCCCGCATCAAATAAACTTTTACGGAATTCAGCGGAATTTCCAGCGCGTCGCTTATTTCTTGATATTTCATTCCGCTGATTTGATATAAAACAAAAACGGACTTAAGTTTATCGGGCATTTTTGAAACGGCGAGTTTTACTTTTTCATTCAAAAAATTCGCGTCGGTTAAATAAGACGGATCGCAATCCTTTGAAGGCGCGGCAATATTTTCCCGCGCGTTCTCGTCTATGGTGTAGTTCCCGTTCACCGCCGCCTTCCGCTTGCGCAGGTAATCGATGCAGAGATTGTGCGTTGTTCTCATCAGCCACGATTTAGTCTTATTTATCTCAAATTTTCCCATATTATTCCAAAGTTTAATCAAAACTTCCTGCGCAACATCCTCCGCGTCCATTTTATTTCTCAGCATGAAAAGCGCATAACCGTAAATATCGTTTTTATGACGATTGAATATCGCGCGGTATTTTTGTGTTTTGAATATCATCTCACTGTTAATAGACGAAGCGGCAATCCAAATTGTTACAAAAAGCCGAAACGGCTGGCAGAGTAAAGGAAATAGAACGGTGGAATTGAAGAGATAAACAGAGTTATATTTTCCCCAGTAAATACGCTTTTCTTTCTATTTCGGGAAATTTTTCTATTGCGTAACGAAGCATTGTGCGCGGCATAATTTTATAATGTTTTCCGAGAAACTCTTTTTCAACGGCTATGTTTCTGTTCCCAATTTCTCTCAGCATCCACCCGACGGCTTTATGTATTAAATCTTCTTTGTCGCGTAAATATT
>CAYNUJ010000317.1:0-2955 GCA_964400095.1 uncultured Melioribacteraceae bacterium | reverse complement strand
AAATATCTTCCGGTAGATGTAAAAGTCGCGCATAAAACCGGTTCTATTACCGGCGTGCGGCATGATTCGGGAATTGTTTATTTACCGGACGGCAGGAGCTATGTATTGATAATCCTTTCGAAAAATTTAAAGGATGCCGACAAAGGGGAGGAAGTAATCGCGCGAATCTCGAAAGATATTTATGATTTTATCGCGGACCGAAATTGAAGATAAGATTATTAACAATACTATTTATCGCATCCTCGTTCTCCGCTTCGGTTGAAATTAATGCCCAGTATTTTTTAACCGAAGAAATTTCCGAAAGCGTTGTTTTTCACAAATTGGAATTACCCGGTCCAATTGCGATACAGTATTTAGAGATTGATTTGCGGAATAAAAATATTTCCGTAGAAACCGCGATTGCTAACAATTATTTGGGAAACGGCGGCGAGGGAGTCTCGGAACTCTGCGATCGGCTCAATCAAAGAGGCGCGAATATAATTGCCGCCGTCAACGGTGATTTTTTCGGCGGCAAGCCGCATCAAGTGTTGAATTCTACAATCTTAAACGGAGAATTTGTAAAAGGAACCGATAGAAAACGCTCGCAGTTTGGGCTTTTGTTCAATAGAAAACCGATAATAGAAATATTAACTTTTTACGGAAAAATATTCCCCCGGGATACGAGTTTTATAGTAAATTATTTGAATAAAAAAAGCTCTAAACCAAATATTATGTTCAATCATTATTATAACCGTCTATTTAAAAGAGATTCTCTCAATAATATTGTTCTATTAAAATACCTCCAAAAACCAACTGCGAACGACACGGTATATTTCGTTATTCAAAATTCCTCCCGCGGATATTTTATTGATACGCTTCGGAGCGGCGAATATCTTTTGGCTAATGTTCCGCGCGAAAGTATTCAAAAATATTTCCATCCCGGCGATACGCTTAAAGCCGTTTTAGGAACTTTGCCAAAGATATTCGATGTTAAAATGCTGATTGGCGGATTGCCGCGCTTGGTTATTGACGGCAAGGCTATTGACAATTTTACCGGAGTTGAGGGATTGTCCAGCAAAAAATTTATCGGTAAAAATCCGCGCACGGCTGTCGGATTTAATGCCGATTCGACTAAATTATTTGTTGTAACGGTTGACGGACGTCAAACTCATTACAGCGTGGGTATGACGCTGACGGAATTAGCCGAATTTATGGTTAAACTCGGTTGTTACCAAGCGGTTAATCTCGACGGCGGCGGATCGACTACGATGTGGGTGAACGGAAAAATAGAGAACAGCCCTTCGGATAAATCCGGCGAGCGACCTGTGCATAACGCTCTGATAGTGAGAAAAAATAATTAGTAATTATTGAAGAATGCAATTTGTTGACAAGTCTATTTCCTTCAGATATTCTAAAGAACCGCTCATAAACTTGCCAAATTTATTGAAATACGGCAATAAAACTTCCTAAATTTATTAAAATTTGGCAACATAACTTGCCAAATTACTGATAATTTGGTAAGTTCCGATAAATAAAAAGAGATTTCCATGAAAACGCAATGGTATAGCAGATATTTCGAGCGGGAGATTTCAAAAATATTGATTCCCGGCAAGGTTTTTGTCCTCGAAGGACCTCGTAGAGTTGGAAAAACCGAACTGATAAAAAAAATTCTGAATAATTTGTCCGGGAAAATATTTACCGGTTCCGGCGAGAATATTACGCTAAGAAAAATTTTATCGTCTCAAAGAAGCGCTGTTATTACATCAAATTTTGAGGGATACGATGTAATATTTATCGACGAGGCGCAGAAGATTCCTCAGGTTGGTTCCGGATTAAAATTATTAGTCGATAATTCACCTGACAAAATCATAATAGCAACCGGTTCCGCTTCTTTAGAAATTGCTAATAAAATAGGAGAACCCCTAACCGGTCGGCAGATAAAAAGAAAGCTCTTTCCCATATCCATTTTGGAATTATCTTCTCAGTTCGATCGTTTTGAGTTAAACGAAAAACTTGAGGAGTTAATGATATTCGGAAGTTATCCCGAAGCGCTGACCGCTAACGGCAGAGAAGATAAAATTGAGTATCTGATATCATTGAGAGATTCCTACTTGTTGAAGGACATTTTGGAACTTGAAAATATTCGCTATTCATATAAACTATTTGATTTGTTAAAGCTGCTTGCTTTTCAGATAGGGAAGGAAGTTTCTTTGAATGAACTGAGTAATAATTTGGATATTGCTAAACAGAGCGTTGAGAGATATTTGTTCCTGTTGGAGAAAGCGTATATAATTAAAAGAGTGGGCGGTTTTTCTCGGAATCTCAGGAAGGAAATTGTAAAGACTGCGCGATATTATTTTATTGATATTGGAATACGGAATGCGATAATAAATAATTTTAACGAGCTTAATTTGAGATCCGACATTGGAATGCTATGGGAAAATTTTTTATTCATTGAGAGATTGAAAAAGAAAGAGTACAATAGAATTTTTTGCAACGATTATTTTTGGCGCACATACGACAAAAAGGAAATAGACCTGATAGAAGAAGGAGGCGGAGAATTACGGGCGTTTGAATTTAAATACGGAAATAAAAGAATTAAAGCTCCCAAACTATGGATGGAGACTTACCCAGATTCAAAATACGAGGTTATTTCATCGGATAATTATTTAGAATTTTTAATTTGAGAACGATTTATAAATATTATGAATGACAAACATAATGTTTCTAAAGCATAATTAGAGTTTGAGAGATTCAATGACTTCCGCTGGGGAAAAATAGTGCGCATCTTTTGTTTTTAGTTCATTTTTACCGAAAATCACTTTTATTACGGAGGATCCTTTTAAAAATTCTATACTGTTTATTTTTTTATCCAAACCGGATAAAATTGAATTGATTTTTAATTTATTCGACCATTTAATCTCTCCGACAATATATGTATTCGAGTTTAAATCTTTTGAAATGATATCTACTTCA
>CAYNUJ010000316.1:0-2988 GCA_964400095.1 uncultured Melioribacteraceae bacterium | reverse complement strand
TTTATTTTCGGCGGAGACGTTTACGTTTAATAAACCCGTTGCGAGCAGCGCCGCGATTATCAATACGCTTATATAATTCTTCCGTTTCATTTTATTTTCCTCAATATATTACTTAAATATGCATTTCAATCGATAGTTTGAAATTTGTTTTCGGTCGTTTGATATAACCGCTTTCTCCGATGCCGATTTCCACTCCGGTTCGTATCGCGTAATTGCGGTAAGTGAACATTAAAGTCGGAGCCATCGCCCACGAATCTCCTCCGGATAAGTCAATTTTTGTTCCGTCGAACTTAGAAGAAAACAGACGCTTACCAATAAACTCGAGAAAGATCACCAAATCCGGTTTGTAATAACTTAATTTCGTAACGCGATATCCCAAAGTCAAATCGTAATTAATTTGATCGCCGGGCTTTAATATTTCATTAGTGATTTTCCCCGCATAAATTGCGCTTGCGAACCAATAAAAGGTGGTCGTCTCATTTCCGGCGGCGAGTCCCAAATTAAACACATCGGGCTGTTTTCCTCCGTCGGATAATTTATAACCGCCCAAAGCCGAAAACTGAAGCATTGCTCTGCGAGTGAATTTTGTGTAGAAACGGTATTTACCTTTTATTTTAATTCCGTCGTATTTATAGTTGTTTAATTCATTATTGAAAAATAAGTCCGTTCCGATTGTTAAATTTGCGGTAACTCCGTATTCAAGATTGAATTCGTTTTCGATATATCCGAAACCGCTTTGGAGCGTAAATCCCGGAGCAAAACCGCCTTTAAAAAGAACGTGTGGACCGTTGCCGTAAATCGGTTCGTGGGCAAAAATCCCGCCGCTCAAAAGCAAAACGAAACTGATAATTAAAATATATCTTTTATTAAATAATATTTTTTCACCATAATCCATATAATATCTTATCATTATATCTCTCTACTCAAAAATTGCGTTTCTAATTATAAAACAAACTCCGCAAGCCAACAGTTTATTACATTACAAAACAAATTTAACCGCAATATATTTTGAAGCGAGGGAGTATGTCAAGAGAAAACTTCAAAATAACAGATCGCTTTTCGCACAACAGTTCAGTAACCGATTATAAAAAAGTATTCGTTTAGCAGATACAGCCCGGCGACAATAAGCACAATTCCGGCGAATATCTCAAATGTTTTTTGATATTTAGTAAACAATTGAATCGACTCAAGCCACCCGACGCTCCACGCGCCAATCAAAATAGGAACGCCTCTGCCCAAGGAAAACGCCAATAGCAGAAAGAATCCGAACGGAACGGAACCGATTCCGGCGCTCGCAGTCAGCATTACAAGCAATGCCGGAGAGCAGAATGGACAAACAGCCACAGAAAAGGGGATGCCCAGTAAAAAGGCTCCCCATAAACCGGCAACCCGTTTTCCTCTTAAACCGAACCAGGGCAAGCGAATATTAAGCCAGCCCGGCCAAATAATGCCCAATATAATCAGTACCGGTCCGAGTATAACGCCCCAAAACCTTCCCATAACGCTTTGTATCCATTCTCCGCCTAAAGCCGCCACAACTCCGAGCAAAGTTTGAATGAAAACCGTTCCGAGAACGAACGCCGCGCCCATCATTATTGCGCGTTTTTTCTCGCCCGCTTTGGTTACATAAGCCAGCATTACCGGAATAGCCGAAAAAGAAACCGGATTGAAGCTGAAAACAAGCCCCACAATAAATCCCAGCAATATTCCCCCGATTGAAGGTTCCGACAAAAGCGCTGTAATGTTTTCAATGCTCAAATCGAGTTTCGAAACCGAAAGAATTATAGCCGCAAGAAGAAACAACCCCGAAGTTATGAAAGGGGTTATCCTTGCGGAGCGGTCAAATATTTTTCTTGTTGTTTCGGCTGCGCCTTTATAAGCTACCACAATTGTGGGAATAGAAAACGTTACCGTGTAAATTAGTCCCGCCGCAAACGCGAAAATAAAAGAACCGACCGTAACGGTTATTCCCAAAACAACAATGAACAGTGGAATTGTGCATGCAGGCAGAGTTAAACCAAGTCTTATCGCGTCTTGACTTCTGAGCTTTAAGGGCAGCGATCTCGAAAAATCTATATGAGGAATTGGAATATACGAATATCTTGAAACGAAATAAATTGCCGCAAGAAAAAGAAAGATTATCTCCGGCGGAATCGTTTCCCATCGAGGGATTTCGAAAATTGTTACGGCAAAGCTTAATAAGAGCCAGGAAACGAGAACCCTTGAAACGAGCAATTTTGTAATTTCCGTGTGCCGGGTTTTTCCATTTTTTCGATGAGCGCGCACGCCGAATAGCGTGTGCGTTGCAATCGTGCACGGTTCAAAAAATCCCAGCAAGCCGATTACAGCTATTATTACAAGATAAAAACCTTCCACCGCGAACTCCCGTTAAGATTCGTTTAATTTGTTTTCAAGATATTTTTTCAACTTTTTCGCCGAAGGCAAACCGGCAAAAACCAATTTTCCATCTATCGCAATCGCGGGCGTGGATAGAACGCCCATTTCCACCGAGTAGTCCATATCGTCCAATATGTTTATTTCCCGCCATTCTAAACGTTCCGCGTTCATCTCTTCAATCATATTTCGCAGCATCTTTTTCGCGTGTCCGCATTTGCCGCACCCGGGCGAGGAGAAGACTTCGATTTTAATTTTTTCCATTTTTATCTCCGACTTTTTCTTCCTAAAATTTTATTCGAAATATATTTTCGCCGGCGGGAGTGTGTCAAGGATAATCTAACTATGGACTTCGTCCATTCCGTCGGCTGCCGGATTAAAAAGTTATTATAAATTGTCCGCTGGACTCTTACAGAGAAGTTCGAGGATTTGGGGAAAAGACAATGCAATAATGCGAAGCTGTAGCGACGTAACGAAGCGAAGGCGGAAGCGGTTGAATTTAGCAATCCTGAGTTATCTTCCGAAACTAATCGCTTCATAAAATTTAACCTAAAATTAAAAAAATGATAATTGTTGATTTATTACGTATTTTAT
>CAYNUJ010000315.1:0-3001 GCA_964400095.1 uncultured Melioribacteraceae bacterium | reverse complement strand
TACTAGGTATAAAACTTTCCGGGCATTATACAACCGGATTGAATTATCATAAAAGATAAAATACTCGTGTAACTAAGGCTATTATTTCTGTTCTGCTTATTTTCATGCGCGGAGTTTGTTTGGGTTTGCGGTTATTGACGTATTTAACCGCTCAGATAAAAAGATTTATGAAAAAAAATATAAATTTAAGAGGTAAAACCGATGGAGGAACAAAGAAAATTAACCGCGATAATGTTTACCGATATTGTAGGATATACGGCTCTAATGTCTATCAACGAAAAGAACGCTCTGAATATTCTTCAGAAAAACCGCGTGATACAAAAACCGCTGATCAAAAAATTTAACGGCGAGTTCTTAAAGGAAATGGGCGACGGAACGCTTTCATGTTTTGACAGCGCTTTAGAAGCGGTAAACTGCGCCATTGAAATTCAACGCGCGATGATTAACGAGCCCGAATTCAAACTCCGCATCGGGATTCACGTCGGAGATATAATATTCAGCGGTGGAGACATATTCGGAGACGGGGTTAACGTGGCGTCGAGAATTGAAAACCTCGATGCGCCTGGGGGCATATGCATTTCCGGGCAGGTTTACGACGCCATAACGAGCATACCGGATATAGGCGCTATTTTTCTGGGAGAAAAAACCTTAAAAAACGTGAACCGCCCTATAAAAATATTCGCCCTTACCGGAGAAGGACTACAAACCCCTCCGATAGAGAAATCGGTAATTTTAGAAATACCGACCGAAAAGAAAGTAGAAACTACAATCTCTCATTATAGAATATTAAAGAAACTTGGCGAAGGCGGTATGGGAGTATTATATAAAGCCGAAGATACAGTTCTGAAGCGAACCGTCGCGTTGAAATTTCTGAGACCGGAAATACTCGGAAATGCCGAACAGAAGGAGCGTTTTTTCATAGAGGCGCGAGCAGCCGCGGCTCTTAATCACCCCGGCATCGGCACAATTTACGAGATTGACGAGACGAGCGGGCGCGTGTTTATAGCCATGGAATACATCGAAGGAAAAAACTTGAAAGAAAAGATAGACTCCGAAGAGTTAAAAGACGATGAAGTTCTGGAATTCGCTATTCAGATAGCCGAAGGTTTGGAAGAAGCCCATGAAAAAGGGATTATTCACAGGGATATAAAAAGCGCGAATATTATGGTAACTGAAAAAGGTCAAGCCAAAATAATGGATTTCGGTTTAGCCAAAATAGGGGATATGTCTTTAATAACAAATTTAGGAACAACCTTGGGCACCGTGGCTTACATGTCTCCGGAACAGTCGCGAGGAGAGAAGGTTGACAAGCGGACCGATATTTGGTCGTTCGGCGTAGTTTTATACGAAATGCTTACCGGAGACCGTCCTTTCAGGGGCGATCATGAGACGGCGATTATTTATTCAATTCTTAATGAATCTCCGAAACCGCTTAAGGATTTCCGTAAGGACGTACCGGATAAATTGAAGCGGATTGTTCTAAAGGCATTACGAAAAGACCCGAAATCGCGATACTCGTCCGCGGCTGAACTATTGAAAGACCTAAACGATTATAGAAGCGAATTACTCGCGCCTGATATCAGGCAAATAAGTTTCAAAAACTTCCTGAGAATTTTTAAAAAGCCTCAATTCGCTATCCCTGTCGTTTTCATTATAGTCGCGCTTTCTTTATTGGCGGCATGGTTTATAAGCCGGAGCAACAAAATCCGCTGGGCAAAAGAGGAAGCTCTCCCTGAAATAGAACGGCTTATGGAAAACAGCTGGCGAGATTTTACGGACGCATATAATTTAGAGGTTAAAGCGGAAGAATATATCCCTGATAATCCCATACTGAAAGAATTGTTAGCGAAAAGTTCTTTACACATCAACATAAAAACGGAACCTTCCGGCGCAAGCGTTTACATGAAAGAGTACAGTAAGCCGGAAAGTGAATGGCAGTACTTCGGCGTCTCACCAATTGACAGCATCCGGGTACCGATTGGAATCTACCGTTGGAAATTTGAAAAGGAAGGCTATGAGACCGTTCTGGCGGCGGCTTCCACTTGGAACATTGATGTAATTGGAAAAAATCTGATTGTTCCAAACACTATTGTAAGAGTCTTGGATAAGAAAGGCGCCATCCCGGAGGGAATGGCGCGCGTAACAGGCGCGCAAACGCCCTTCGGGAAATTGGATGATTTCTTTATCGATAAGTACGAGGTTACAAATAGAAAATACAAAGAATTTATAAACAGCGGAGGATATAAAAACAGGGAATACTGGAAACATGAATTTGTCGACAATGGGAAAGTATTGCCTTGGAATGAAGCCATGGCAAAATTTGTCGATCAAACGGACAGACCTGGACCCGCCGCTTGGCAGGGAGGAGATTACATTGAGGGAAAGGATGATTATCCCGTAACTGGAGTCAGTTGGTACGAAGCCGCTGCATATGCGGAATTTGCTGGAAAAACTCTTCCTACCGGAACGCATTGGGGAATGGCGAGAGGCGAATATACGCCATTGATT
This sequence comes from uncultured Melioribacteraceae bacterium, assembly GCA_964400095.1. GTDB lineage: Bacteria > Bacteroidota > Ignavibacteria > Ignavibacteriales > Melioribacteraceae > CAYNUJ01. The sequence continues at coordinate 493 of CAYNUJ010000315.1, read as the reverse complement.
ATATGGCCTCAGCTTGGCGGATACGCTGTTTTTGCTCCATTCAGTAATTTTAGTCGCAAAGGTATTGTCCCGGCAGGCAGTTTTCCCGGAGTAACTTCATACGGAGCCTATGATATGGCGGGCAACGCGCGGGAATGGTGCTGGAACGAAACTTCTTCCGGTAGATTGATTAGAGGCGGCGCATGGAACGATAACCCGTATAGGTTTAAGGAGTTTGCTCAAGCGCCTCCCTTTGACCGCTCAATCAAAAACGGATTCCGGTGCGCTCTCTATCCCGATCCGGTGAAGATCCCAGAATCTGCGTTTGCCATGACATCTTTTGCAATAACAAAAGATTTTTACAAAGACGAACCGGTTTCAGACGTCATTTTTCAGGTTTACAAAGCACAATTTTCTTACGATAAAACCGCTCTGAAAGCCCGTATTGAATCAAAAGACGAAAGTTCCGAAGATTGGATTAAAGAGCGGATAACTTTTAGCGCCGCATACGGAG
>CAYNUJ010000314.1:0-3003 GCA_964400095.1 uncultured Melioribacteraceae bacterium | reverse complement strand
TTCCCTTATTATCCTTCTCAAGAAGATTCCTCAAAAAGAGGATTGGGCGTCAGCGTTGCCGTAAGGACATATCAATTTAACGACAGCGTTTTGAAAGACGCTATGTTGGTCAAATATTTTATTACTAACGAGAGCGATAAATCTTTAGATAAGGCTTATTTCGGTTTTACCGGAGATCCGCATATCGGCGGAGCAAGTGATTACGGAGATGATCGAGTGAATATTTTACTTGATAATCCGGGAGTGGAGCAATTGAAATTTGAGTATATGAAAAACAGCATTTACTTATGGGATGATGATATGAGTGGAATCGGTGGAATGCCGGCAGGGTATTTAGCGTTTCAATTGATTGATTCGCCTGATAATTTAAAAATTACTTCGTTTCATACTGCGGCATACACAAATTCTTTACCAAATGTTCCTCTGAATGATCCTTTGATGTGGGAATGGTTTGACAGCGGAATAGATACAAGCGACGTGCATTATTCAAGTCCCGGCGATAATATTATCAATTTCGCTACCGGACCTTTCTCTCTTGCTCCGGGCGAAACAACTACAGTTTCGTTAGTGATTGCCCTTTTCCCTAATTACGATTCTTTTATAAATAAAATGGATAATGTTGTATTGCACGCAAATTGGCTGCAATTGGGGAATAGAATTGGTGAGACGGGAGGGAATGAAGATTTTAAGGTTGAGATTACTTCGCCCGTTGAGAATGTGATCAGTGAAACGGCTTCGATAGATTGGAATTTCACTGGAACTAACAGTTCCGCAAAGATACTCGTTGAATACTCAAGCAACAGCGGTGATTTGTGGTTGCCGCTTTCGGGAATTATTTCCACCGATGCAAATTTTCAATTTGATACTCACATCTTAAAAGAAGGGGTTAATTATTTATTTCGAGTCATCGCTTTCGATCCGGATAACCCTAAAGATTATTATTATTCTGTAATCGATCATAAAATTCGGATAGATAATATTGATGTAAGCGCACAGCCGGAACTTAGTTTTACTACACTTAATACTTCAGACGTGATAACAACTTCTCCGCTGCGTTTAAAATGGACAAGCGAGGATGCCGATAATTCTCAATTAGAAATTAAACTAGAGTATTTTTATAATGATGACTCAACCTTGACAGAGGTCTTTACAAAAACGTACGATAACGGCGAACACATCTACAATTGGGATATAACGGATATACCGAATTCCGATTCATATTATTTAAAGCTTACCGCCTCGGACGGGCAATCCGACTCTTCGTTAACGCTTGGACCGTTGAATATTAGATTATCAAAAGCTATAGTTAATCCTGCAAGTATTATGCATGTACAAGGAAGAGCCACTCCCGACATCATTATTGATATAGCAAATCAAAACGAACTTACCGGAGATTTTTTCGAAATATCGTTTACAACGGATGGCGAGTATAAATATATGAACATTAAAAACTTAAATACGGAAGAACTATTGATTTCGGATTTTATGATAAGAGAAAACGTTTCGACGCCGTTAATCGAAGGAATGAAGGTGACAGTAATTGATAAAGAACCGGATATTGATAACGAAAAGACTCATTTTAACGATGAGTCAAATGAAAGCAGTTATTTGATATATTATCCTCCTCCAATCGGTATGTCTTCTTCTTGGGTAAAATTGGAGGATGATTGGATAATAGCGTTCAATGATTTGGATACGCTGAGTGACGGAAGTTATGAATTTCCGGGAGATACGACAATTAATCAATCTATGTCGAATGTTATTTGTCCGTTTTATATAACTCAAATTGATTCGTCGTCTAAGAAAGCTAATTATTTAGTTTTAGAACACAATTATAATAATCGCTGGGATTATGATGAACCTATAATATTCCGACCTACAGCCGGAGGGCAATTTGATGTAAGTTATGCAGTATCTTTTAATGAATCAATTATGGATAGTGTTGGTTTCGGAGATACGCTTTTTATTTACACTTATAAAAGCATAAAGGACGATGATAAGTTCGTATTTACAACCGATTCGATAATCACTTCAAATAAAGACGAACTTGTATCTGCGGATAAATATGAATTATATTATAATTACCCCAATCCGTTTAACCCGAGCACCACAATAAAGTACCAACTGCCAAAAAGCGGAAATGTGAAATTAGTAATTTACGATATGCTCGGAAGAGAAGTAAAAACGCTTGTGAACGGTTTCAAACAGCAAGGCAGATACGAAGTTCGGTTTGACGCAAGCGGACTTTCGAGCGGGGTTTATATCTACAGAATTTCAGCAAATGAATTTTCTGCCAGCAGGAAGATGTTGCTGCTCAAGTAAAAAGTAGAAAGTAGAAAGGAGAAAGGAAAAGTAATAAACGCGAAGCTGAAAGAGCAGTTCGAATCGCTGGATTTCGAAAACGTAACGACTTATATCCAAAGCGGGACTAATATCGAAAAGGGCAAGCGAGTATGAATTTAACGTAAAATCTCTTCGCATTCGACCGATTTAAAATATTTTTTCAAAACTCTCATACAAGACGGACAGTCAATAATATAGCCTAATCGCTAAATTTGAGTGTTTTTATAGACATAATGTACTTTTATAGAAATTCATATTTCAAAAAAGTTTATATAACTTACAGATATGAACAGTTATATTTTCATATTTTTGATAATAACACAAGTTTCGTTTTCCACGCCTTTGGAGAATCAGATCTCCGATAGATGCAGCAGGGCATTATTGTCGGCGACAAAAACCGTATCCGACTCGACGGGATATTATTTGCTGAGTGAAGGGCAAAAGATGCTGGAGAAAGATTCTTTGGAAGCGGCTGCGGAGTTGTTTGATTGCGCGGAGAATCTATCGTTCGAAAAAAAAGACTCGTTATTATTGATAAACGTTTACCTGAATAAAGCAAAACTAAATTACAAATCGGAACAATTCAACGACGCTATTTTTAATTATCGGAATAGCTTTCGAATTTCATCCGCGGTAAAAGATACAAATTCGCTCGTAAAA
>CAYNUJ010000313.1:0-3012 GCA_964400095.1 uncultured Melioribacteraceae bacterium | reverse complement strand
ATTCACAAAAGAAGGTTTGATAGATATAATTAAACAAGCTTTGGGGGATAGTTGAGGGGTTCAAATCATTTCGCCAATTAAAATTTTTGGCGTTAAGGATTTGATAGGACTGTTTTTATAGCGCTTCACATTTCTTGTAATAATATAATCTGCCATGCATTCCATCGCCGCCGCTATCTGCAAAGCGTCTTCGAAATCGGGAACATTTAACGATATTGCTTTTACAGCGCTTTTAGTATTTGACGGAGAGACTTCCACAAAATTCAATAACTCGCTTAAAAACATTTTTGTTTTGGTCTTAGCGGAAGCGGGCGCAATTAAATAATAAAAATTTGATAGTGAATGCCATGCAATAAAACCTTTAATTTTTCCATTTTCGACCTCATCCAAAATCTTGGCGGAATATTCAAAAAAGGGTTCTCGTTTAAGCGCAATATCCAATAAAATATCCGTATCAATTAAAATTGTCATAATTGATATCGGCTTCTTAATTTTTTTGCTCTTTCTTTGCCCCTGTCTGTAACCTTAAATTTGCCGGACCATTTAGAAGAAAAGGATTCGGTTTCATTATTAATGTGATTTTTTAGTAAGTCCTCTACCAATTGCGAGACGGACTTATTTCCCTTTTTAGCGAAAGCTTTTGCGCGGGGAACAATATCCGAATCAATTGTTAAGTTCAATTTTGTTTTCATTTAAAACTCCAAATTAGGCGTATTGACATTTTCAATATACGTATAATTATTAATAGAGGCAATAATGGAAAAAAGGTTTGGATGAAACTTTTCCAAATAAACAAGTTTCCAAGGGATGCCATGTTTGGTTGAACGACTGTTTCCTAAATTGTGTCTTTCGAGTCTTTTCATTTTTCTCCAATTTTTATGCGGATTCTTCAAATGCTCTACAACTAACTTGCTATGGGCAATCCCGATCCTTTTCGTATTGCTTATAGCTTTTGTTGTGGGATTGTTCTGTAAAATTCAGTTCACAATGTTTTATCCAAAAGTATTTTTCTTAAAATTCTCCGCTTGTTCGAAAATCTCTTTGTAAACTTCATCTCTGTTTACCGGAGGATAATCGTTTTCAGCCAAAAGAATAATCAAATCAGCTTTTAATTCAGCCTTGATATCCGCTCTTTTGCTCCAATCAACATACTTTGCTTTGTCATCAACAATAACTTTTACTTTTTGAGCGAGAAAAATAAGTTTATCTTCGGGATACTCAAAATCATATTTATGCGCCAACGCTTTAAGAATATCGTAAAACGCTTTCTCTTCAAAATCAATTCCCATATCGGCAAACGATTCTTTCTCTTTCTTTAACGCGTGATATAAGTCTATTATTTCATCCGTAAAATCTTCCAACACCTCGCTTCGTAAAACATCATCTTCTTTACGATTATTATACTTTTCAACAAGGGCTTGCATTTTTTTCGAGAAATCTATTCCTTTAATTTTGTTAATCTTTTTAAACTCTCCTATCGCTCTTGCCAACAATTGCTGAAGAAGTTTAATCTTAGTATTCGGGAGTTTTATCTTTTCAATCTTTGCCAAATAATCTTCATCAAAAATATCCTGCTCTGTTTTCGGTTCTTCGCCGAGTTTGAATATTTCTTCTACTCCGTCGCTTGCTAAAGCGTCTCTAATCATTTCCCGAACTCTCGCGTTCATCTGCGCAATATCAGGCGCGTTCCCTTTTGTTAGTTTGAAAACTATCGAACGAACTGCAACATAAAAGTGAATTTTATCCCGTTCGTTTTGATTTAATTCATCGCTTCCGACGCAAATATCATACGCCGCTTTTAACCGTTTTACCAAATACATAAAACGCTTTTCAAGTTCCTGCGTTAGTTGAATATATTCAGCAGCCATATTTAACGTATGAAGTTGCTCCAAAGCGGAACCGTTAAAATATTTAGATGAATCGAATTTATGAAATATTTTCTCGAGTAAATCCAAATGATCCTTTACAACAACAAGCGATTGTTCAATGTCTTCAAAATTCTTGCTGTCGGCTTTATTATAATGAGCCAAAGCAAGATTCATCTGCTTCTTAATACCTATATAATCGACAACCAGCCCTTTTCCTTTGCCGGGATATTTTCTGTTAACGCGCGAAATTGTTTGAATTAAATTATGACGTTTAACCGGTTTGTCTATATACATAGTATCAAGAGACGGTACGTCAAAACCGGTGAGCCACATATCAACAATAATTGCAATTTTGAAATTCGATTTTTCATTTTTAAACTGACGGTCAAGTTCTTTTCGGTATTCCTTAGTCCCGAGCATATCCCATAATTCTTTCGGGTCGTCGTTACTGCGGGTCATTACCATTTTAATTTTCTGCATTGGTTTAATTTTCCGCTTATCTTTTTCGCTAAGTTCAACTCCGTCGTCGGAAAGTTTTTCTTCCGTCCATTCGGGTCTCAATTCAATAACGTTTTTGTAAAACTCGTATGCAATATTTCGAGTGCTGCAAACAAACATTGCTTTCCCTTTTACGGATGCGCCTTCGTTTACTCTTTTTTCGTAATGCTCTACAAAATCTTTTGCTAATTCTTTTAGTCTGTCCGGATCGCCGATAATGGCGTTCATATTAGCGGTGGCTTTTTTACTTTCTTCAATTTGATATTCGTTCGTTCCTTCTTCGGCGCATTGATTGTAATACTCTTCAATCTTTTGAAGTTCGCTATTATTCAATATAATTTTTGCGGCGCGTCCTTCATACACAATACGAACTGTAATTTCATCAAACACTGATTCGGTCATTGTGTAAGCGTCAACCACTTCGCCGAATACGTCAAGAGTAGCGTCAATCGGAGTTCCCGTAAATCCGACGTAAGTTGCGTTCGGAAGCGAATCGTGAAGATATTTTGCAAACCCGAAACTCTTTTCGACTCCTTTGTCAGTTATTTTTATTCTCCGGTCTAAATTGGTTTGACTTCTGTGAGCTTCGTCCGAAATGCAAATAATATTATCTCTTTCAGTTAATAGTTTTGTATCTTCTGTAAAT
>CAYNUJ010000312.1:0-3013 GCA_964400095.1 uncultured Melioribacteraceae bacterium | reverse complement strand
AATCCGACTTGCCCCGATGGAGCTTGCGACGTCGGGGTCGCCGCCTCAACAATTCCTAATCATTATGTTCATTGTTTACATTCTCAAGAGTCGAAAAGACGGTAAACGATATATTGGTTTTACTTCCGATCTTGAACGGAGATTATCTGAACATAACTCCGGAATGGTGAAATCCACACGCAACAGAAAACCCTTTGATCTTATTTACACCGAAACTTTTACTAAAAAATCTGAAGCAATGAAAAGAGAGAAATTCTTCAAATCCGGAAAAGGAAGAGAGTTTCTCAACTCTATCAATAAATAGCCCTTTTATTTTTTACAAACTAAGGCGAAGGTCTGCAACCCGCCTTTGGCGGGCGAATCCGACTTGCCCCGATGGAGCAAAGCGACGTCGGGGTCGCCGCCTCAACAATTCCAAGAATCCTGTGCGAAACTTCCTTTTGTCATATTGAGTACCCCTTTGCGGGACGAAATATCTCGATTTTGAGTATCATTGAGATTCTTCTCCCGACAAAAATCGTCGGGATCAGAATGACAATTTGTAAGCTATTCAAAGATTCATCCTAATCGTTATGTTCACTGTTTACGTTTTAAAAAGCCGCAAAGACGATAAACAGTATATCGCTTATACTTCAAATTTAGAGCGTAGATTAGTAGAGCACGATTCCGGGATAGCCAAATCTGCTCGCAGTAGAAAACCCTCCGACCGGAATTAGGTTTAGAATTATAAAAGTATTCTGTATATTTATAAAAAGAAATCTTGGGTACATAATAAACAATAGTTGTCATGACATCAAAAAAAGATATAACCGAACGTGATATCATTACCAAGTATATTATTCCGGCTATAAATAATGCAGGGTGGGATATCCAGAAACAAATTCGTGAAGAAGTTTATTTCACAGACGGCAGAATAATTGTGCGAGGTAATAAAATAAAACGCGGCAAGGCTAAAAAGGCGGATATTATTCTGTACTACAAGCCAAATATCCCAATTGCAGTAATCGAAGCAAAAGACAATAAACATTCGGTTGGTTCAGGTATGCAGCAAGCTTTAGAATACGCCGAAATTCTTGATATTCCGGCAGCTTACAGTTCTAACGGCGACGGTTTTCTTGAACATGACCGAAGTAAATCAGATGGTATAATAGAACGTGAATTTACTTTGGATGACTTCCCAAGTATTGATGAAATTTGGAAAAAGTACAAGAGATATAAAAATATCGAGACTCCCGAGCAAGAACGAATTGCCGCTCACGACTATTATTTTGATCCGAAAGGAAAGAAACCACGTTATTACCAGCAAATTGCTATTAATAGAGCTGTCGAAGCAATTACAAAAGGACAAAAAAGGATTCTTTTGGTAATGGCGACCGGTACGGGTAAAACGCTGGTTGCTTTTCACATTATCTATAGATTATGGAAAAGCAGAAATGCTAAAAGAATATTGTTCCTTGCAGATAGGAATGCCCTTATCAATCAAACTAAACGAGGCGACTTTTCTCCTTTCGGCGATAAAATGACCATCATTCGCAAAAAGGAAATTGATAAAGCGTATGAAATATATTTGGCTTTGTACCAAGGGTTAACTAATTACAATGAGGATAAAGACGCCTATAAAGAATTCAGTCCCGATTTTTTCGATCTTGTGGTGGTTGACGAATGTCATCGCGGCAGCGCAGCAGTTGATAGCGCATGGCGTGAAATTCTCGAGTATTTTAAGTCTGCTATACATATTGGTTTGACTGCTACTCCGAAAGAAACTAAAGATGTTTCTAACATCGAGTACTTCGGAGAACCCATATACACATATTCTCTAAAGCGAGGTATATCTGACGGTTTCTTAGCCCCGTATAAAGTTTTACGCGTTGGAATAAATGTTGACTTAGAGGGTTGGCGCCCTGAACATGGAGTGACTGATAAGGACGGAAATGAGATTGAAGATAGAATTTACAATACGACTGATTTTGACAGGAATCTCGTAATTGATGAGCGCACGATGACAGTCGCTAAGCGGGTGACAGAATTCCTTAGTAAAACAAACCGATTTGATAAGACGATCGTTTTCTGCGTTGATATTGAACATGCGGAAAGAATGCGACAGGCACTGATAAATTTGAATCCGGACCTTGTAAAAGAAAATCATAAATATGTAATGCGCATTACCGGAGACGATTTGGAAGGTAAACGTGAATTAGACAATTTTATTAATCCCGAAGAAAGATATCCGGTTATCGCAACCACATCGAAATTAATGACTACCGGTATAGACGCCCAAACGTGCAAATTAATTGTTCTTGAATCAAATATCCGCTCAATGACCGAATTCAAACAAATTATTGGTCGTGGCACAAGAATAAACGAAGAATTTGATAAAACTTTCTTTACAATCATGGATTTTCGAAACGTAACTAATTTATTCGCAGATCCGGCGTTTGACGGCGAACCGGTAATGATAAGAGAGGTAAATGAAGATGAACCAATTGCCGATGAAGATATAAATCCGCCTGAAACTGATTTTCCAACGGAAGACAATCCTGATGATGAGAATGACAACTTCGATTATGTTGTACCCGAAATAACTGAAGGCGGAGATATTACGTCTGAACCAAGGGAAAAAATATACGTTGCCGGAGTTGATGTATCAATTCTTAATGAACGAGTACAACGCCTCGATACCGAGGGAAAACTCATTATCGAAAGTCTTAAAGACTATACAAAAAGAAATATACTAAAAAACTACCGCTCGTTGATTGAATTCTTAAATAAATGGAATTCCACTGAGAGGAAAAAAGCTATAATCGAAGAATTGGAAGAGAAAGGAATTATTCTTGAAAACCTAAAAGAAGAAGTGAAGAAAGACTTGGATTTATTCGATTTGATTTGCCACATAGCGTGGGATAGACCTGCTTTAACGCGAAAAGAAAGAGCGGAAAATGTAAAAAAGCGGGATTATTTCACTAAATATAGCGACCAAGCTAAAAAAGTAATTGAAGCATTGCTCGACAAATAT
>CAYNUJ010000311.1:0-3021 GCA_964400095.1 uncultured Melioribacteraceae bacterium | reverse complement strand
TATTTTCCGATTTCAAAATTTTGCATTTGGCAATTCATATCTCCAAATTATCAATTTTTTTTCAAATTCCCACTTGTCCCGTGAGATATTAATTTAACGATGTAATTTTATTTTCGTTTCAACTATATAATTAATTAGCGGATATGTGATATACTTTCTATCTCACGGGGGGAATAAATTATAATCTCTTTTCGTTTCTGATTATCCGTTTTAAACAATATTCACCGAAAAACAAATGGGAACCGCTTCTTATTTCCGACGTCAAAATATTTCAAAATGTAAATTTAATGGAATAAAAATGAAATCGATAATTGCATTACTTGTTATTTTGAACTGTACGGGATTCACTCAATCTATTACAAAAAATCCGGAAGATGGAAATAACGCACAGATTAAATTTTTAGAAATGAGTCCGGCTATCGACGGCAGACTCGACAGCGGGCTTAGGGTTCTTGAAAAAAGAAATTTTAACTTTATCGATTCGAACGACGCAAGCGGAGCGGCGGTAAATATTTCCTACCGATTGGCTTACGGAACGGAATTCTTTTACATTTATATTGAGGTCGATTCCGATACCGTAATTTACCGCGACAGAGGTTACCAAAACGGCGACGGTTTGCATCTGGTTTTTGCCGATCCGAGAGCCGACGGCAAATCTTCCGATGAATTTTACGTTTTGGGTTTTACACCGCAGAAAAGCGGAAGAAAATCTTGGCAAAGAAAATTTATTTGGTACAGGAACAAAGACCTTTCATTCAAAAGATTGAAAGAAACCGCATTCGAAGTAAAAACGACGGGCAGCGCAACGGGATACGAAATACTTATTCCCTGGCGCGAAATCTTTCCTTACCATCCGTGGTTCTCTTCACAAATAGGTTTCAATATGTGCTTTGTCAAAGCTTCGGGCGAAAGCGGGAAAACTTACTACTATCTTCTTTACGACGGGAAAATTCAATCAGAGCAGTCGCCGCGGAAATACCGGATCATCGACTTCGCAGAACCGGCAATAAGCAAAGACAGCCAATATTACATTATCCTGGATAGAAATAATGTTTTGAACGGTGAAAAAATCAAGATTAAAATATCCGGCGCAGCTTCGTATAAATCTAAAGTGAAAATTTATTACAAATTATTGTCGGGCGAGAATTCCATCTTTAAACGATCCTCCCATATAATTGATTTTGGCGGGGAATTAAAGAGAAAAGAAATTTCCGTCGATTTATCCGGACTGGTTCCCGGCGGCTACAGACTTCAAATTCTGAACGGGAAAGGCATAGAAACCTTTGAACTTCCTTTCACGATACTACCGCATTTTAACTCGGAAGAAGCCGGCGGAAGACTTGCGAATGTAAGAGAAAATATCTCCGAAGGCAGTTACTCTACATTGCTTTTTAAACTGCGGGAAATTAAAAGAGCTTTCGGAAAATTGAAGAAGTATGAAACCGCGGCAGTTTTGCGGGCTAAACTGTTTAAGTTTAACGAACTCCTTGCGCTTGCGGAAAAAGGAGTCGATAATATACAAACGAGAACGGGAATATTCCGAAGGGCGTACTTATCCGAAATCGATTCTTCTCTGCAGCCGTATTCAATTAAAATTCCGCGTGATTACCGTCCGGATAAAAAATATCCGTTGCTGCTTTTTCTGCACGGAAGCGGTCAGGACGACCGGAATATTTTACGCGAAAGCGGCGGAACAATATTAAATGAATTTATTGAACTGGCGCCGAAAGGGAGGGGAACTTCCAACGTTTACAGCGCGGATCACGCTCAGGACGATATTCGCGAATCCATAAACGACGTAATAAATAATTACTCGATCGATACTTCCAAAATAATATTATCCGGTTTTTCGATGGGCGGTTACGGCGTTTACCGTACGTTTTACGAAACTCCCGAACGGTTCGCGGCTTTGTCGGTTTTTTCGGGGCATCCAGATCTCGCGAATAAGTGGGGAGTGGGAACCGATCAGCCGAATTTTCTGAAAAAGGAATATTTAACAAATTTCACGAATAAAAAGATTTTTATTTTTCACGGCGAGGAAGACAGAAATTGTCCTATCGCTTTAACGAAAAAACTTGTTAATTTACTTCGGGAAGCAGACGCGGAGGTTACCGTGGTGTATGAAAAAGATAAAGGTCACGAAAGAGCTGGCAAAGCGACGTATAATAAATATTACAAATGGCTGGAAAATGTTATTCACCGATAGAGCCGGCACTAAAAAAGATAAGTGGAAATCTTTAATCCCGTATCTGAAATAGCGCCGACACACAGTAGTGGAGTTATTAAATTTTATTCATACTTTTTTTTCTTTCCTGATATTTTAATTGAACCGCGCCGCGGTTCTGCATCGTTTTTGCTTTTTTCATCCTACGGACTCCGTCCGCAGTTATTATAAATTGAAGCGCATCCGCGCTTCAGGTTTTTAGTAATTTACAAACTACCCAGTATAATTAAAACCATCGACAACAATCCGCCTACTAAAAATATGATGAAACTTTGATTTCTATATTTTACTCCCTTAATATCAATATAATCTTCATTCTTGAAAGATGTTGGAGTTATCTGATATCTATGAATAATTTTTTTTTGAGAATCTTCTTTAAAGTATTTGCTAGCCATCTTATTTAGCCTACTACCCCAAAAAAATGATATTAAAAGAGTAATAATTCCGATTGTTCTCATTTTCTCAGCTTGTCCTATAATATTTATTGATGTAAATAATTGAAAATAAATGCTTTTATCCAACCTTTAATAATTAATTTGAAAAGGATAAAAGCTCATTAACAATTTCCCACTTACTTCCATTCTTTTTCAACACTACCCATTCTCCAAAACCGCATTTACTTCCACAATCCAGTTCGATGTAGGACAATGCTTTATTCCTTGAACGATTAAATGAAATATCCGATAAATAGAGTATTCCGTTAGAATACGGATATTTAGAAAGTAAGTATTTATATCTGCTTCTCCTATCATCAATTAAGTTTTTACTATATAATTCCTTTCCTAAAAATATAATTT
>CAYNUJ010000310.1:0-3055 GCA_964400095.1 uncultured Melioribacteraceae bacterium | reverse complement strand
AGTTAATGAAGCTCTTTTTGATTATTGCGGCAGACGCCGTATTCAGGTGATAAAAATGAAAGATGTGAAATTAGAAGAAAATGTAAATTTAAAAAACGAATTTGCTCCGTACGTTTATGAAGAATGGAAAACGCGGGTTATATCGGATTTAAAAGGAGCGGATTTCGACGAGAAATTAATTACCCGCACATATGAAGGCATTTCTCTTAAACCGCTTTATACAAATGACGACATTAAGAAGCTCCGGTTTGTTAATTCATTGCCGGGAGAGAAAAAATACGTAAGAGGGAACTCCGCTTCGGGATATCTGCAAAATCCGTGGCTTATCGCTCAGTCGATACCCTCGTTGCGTGATGATAAGATTAACGAAACAATTGAAAATGATCTGCGAAACGGATTGACGGCGATAATTTTACCTGTTAACGATACCGCAGTGAAGCTCGGAGAAACAGGCAACGGGCAAACCGCGGACGATTATGACCGCGGCGGTTCTATTCTAAAGATGAGTAATTTAAACGGCATTTTAAGCGCAGTTGATGTGGAAAAATATCCGCTGTTTATTGAAGCCGGATTTTCATCTTATTCGCTTGCCCTGATGTATGACACTGTTCTGAACCGTCGAAACATTAAAGTTGAAAATGTGAAAGGCGGAATAACCTCCGACCCGCTTGCATATTTAACGGAATACGGAAAGTTGCCGATGGATTTTGATTCTATTTACGATGAAATAGCCGAAACCGTAAAGTTAACTGAAAATTTTAATTCTTCATTTAAAACTATTGGAGTATCCGCGTATCATTTAAATAGCGCGGGAGCAAACGCGGTTCAGGAAACTGCATGCGCTATTGCAGCCGCAGTTGAATATATTGACGTTCTTACCGATAAAGGATTTGAGGCTCAAGCGATAATCGACCGAATCAAGTTTAAATTCGGCATCGGCTCGTTTTATTTTATGGAAATAGCCAAACTACGAGCGTTCAGGATGTTGTGGAACGTTGTATCGAACGAATACGGAGTTGACGGCAAAGCGTTCATACACGCTAAAACGACGCGTTTTAACCAAACAAAATTAGATCCGCATGTGAATATTCTGCGCACGACAACGGAAGCGTTCTCCGCTATATTGGGAGGAGCGGATGTTTTGGAAACGAACTCTTTTGACGAAGTTCTCGGCGAACGGAGCGACCTCGGAAAGAGAATTGCGCGCAGCGCTCAACTAATATTGAAGGAAGAAACTCATCTCGATAAATTGATCGATCCCGCCGGCGGTTCTTTTTATGTGGAAACATTAACAAATGAAATAGCGGAAAAAAGCTGGACGCTTTTTAAGAAAATACAGCAGCATGGCGGAATGTTCCGCGCGCTCGAAAAAGGATTTATTCATGATGAAATACAGTCCGTTAGGAATAAACGAGAGGATGATTTTCTTAAAGGAAAGAATATTCTCGTCGGAACGAATAAATATATCAATCCCAAGGAAAGCCGTTCAAAAAGCGAAGACGCTAAACGTAAAAAGATTTCCGGCGGAAAAGCTGGACGGTTGAAAAGTGTTGAAGGCGATAGCGAGCCGGAAAATATAAAAGGAATTCTTGAATTATTACGACAGTCAGCCGGTTCCGGAAAGACCCGCGAATTAGCCGTAGAGGCATATTTGGCGGGGGCAAAGCTCGGCGATGTTGCGGACGCGATAAGAAATACAAAGGGAAGCGGAATAAAAATTAAAAGCATTTCCTCAAAAAGGTTAGCGGAACCGTTAGAACAAAAATGAGATTATTAAAGCTAATATTTTAAAAGGTTTTATGTATGGCAAAGATAAATTTCGAAAACATAAAATTAGATTTGACTTCCGCAACGTTTTCAAAAGAAACGTGGGAGAGAAAATTTGAAGAGGAAACCGGTAAAAAGGTTGAGGATTTTCTATGGGAAACGATGGAACGGATTCCGGTAAAACCGATGTACACAAAGGAGGATATAAAGAATTGCGAACACATCGATTATCTTTCCGGAATTCCTCCTTTTTTGAAAGGTCCGTATTCAACGATGTACGTTACTCGTCCGTGGACAATAAGGCAGTACGCCGGTTTTTCAACGGCTGAAGAGAGCAACGCTTTTTACAGAAGAAATTTAGCGCAGGGTCAGCGGGGACTCTCGATAGCGTTCGATTTGGCGACACACCGCGGATACGACTCCGACAGTCCCAGAGTTGTGGGAGATGTGGGTAAAGCCGGAGTGGCTATTGACAGCGTGGAGGATATGAAAATTCTCTTCGACAGTATTCCGCTGGATAAAATGTCCGTTTCGATGACTATGAACGGAGCGGTTCTTCCGGTAATGGCGTTCTTCATTATCGCCGCAGAGGAGCAGGGCGTAACGCCTGAATTGTTAACGGGAACCATTCAAAACGATATACTCAAAGAATACATGGTGCGCAATACGTATATTTATCCGCCGGAAACAAGCATAAAAATAGTTGCGGATATTTTCAAATTCACTGCGGAGAAAATGCCGAAGTTTAACAGCATCAGCATTTCCGGCTACCATATGCAGGAAGCCGGCGCAACGGCGGATTTGGAAATGGCTTACACGCTTGCAGACGGATTAGAATATGTGAGAACCGGAATTTCCACGGGATTGGATATCGATACATTCGCTCCCCGCCTATCATTTTTTTGGGCGCAGGGAATGAATTACTTTATGGAGATTGCTAAAATGCGCTCCGCGCGGCTGATTTGGGCAAAATTGATAAAACAATTTAATCCCAAAAACCCGAAGTCGATGTCTTTAAGAGCGCACTCCCAAACTTCCGGCTGGAGCTTGACCGAGCAGGATCCGTTTAACAATGTAATACGCACATGCATCGAAGCGCTGGCGGCGGCAATGGGGCATACTCAATCGCTGCATACGAACTCGCTCGACGAAGCAATCGCGCTGCCGACGGATTTTTCGGCAAGAATTGCCCGAAACACTCAACTTTATTTACAGAACGAAACTTATATCACAAAAGTGATCGACCCGTGGGGCGGTTCTTATTATGTTGAAGCGCTGACCGACGCGT
>CAYNUJ010000309.1:0-3091 GCA_964400095.1 uncultured Melioribacteraceae bacterium | reverse complement strand
ATAATTAAATCGATATCCATAAAATGGTACCGTAGAATAGATATCGCGAACGTTACGGGAATCAGAAGCATCATCAAAATGATAATCTCTTCGGGGACTAATCCTTTAGTAGTAATCGCCTGGGGAATTACCCAAAGCAAAATATATCCCAGCAGACCGATAAACAACCCGAATAAAATCCATCTCAGTTTTTTCTTTTCCGATTCCTCTTTGGCGGATCGATAACTGTGTAAGAATATAAACAAACCGGATATAACCCAAACCGCCATAAATATTCTACAAAATGCAAAAACAAAAAGATAAGTTCTAACCGCAGTAATTGTTTCAAGGTTTACGGCATTTAAGAATGCGGCGGTTTGTGCAATAAAGAGTACAGAAGCAATTGTAAATGCGGCAATTAGAATCGGACGATAGTGCGACTTAATTTCACGGGGGAATAAAAGAGTAAAACTTAAAAAGAAGACCGGCGCAAAAGTATAAGCAGCGGAAAAGATAATTCTTAGCAAATAACCGATATTAAAAGGCTGTAATTTATAGTATTCCCAGGTCGTCATTAAAATCATGGCGGTTCCTATAAAAACCGCGTGAAATGTCTTCGCGGCTTTCAGTTCCGGGCATTTTAACAGGACGATTATCGCAATCATAAAAAATAAAAATCCTACAATCGAAGTAACGATTAAGTAAAATAACGAATAGAATTTTATTGTCGTTAAATATTGTGTTTTGGTATGATCTCCCTTTTCGAAGGTTATATTAATTTTACCGCCCGCCCTTATGCCGTCTAATATAAACTCAACTTCCTCTATATCCGCCGCGGAATATCCATTGATGAGTGTGATTTTTGAATTCAACAGATTATTTAATGAGTCTGCGTCAACTTCTGAGACAATTAATCCGGAAGCGGTTGCATCAATTTTTAAAGGCAGATTTGATTTTTGAGAGATGTGATATATTCCGAAGAAAGAAAAAAGCAGCAAAATCAAATCGAGGGTTATAATTGATTTATTAGTTTTTATCATTAAAACCTCGGATTGCTAAATAATATAAATTTTCCGCAGGGTAGTGAAAAACAAATTAAGGAAAAATTCAGCGAACATCAATTAGTTTACTTACTATTCAGCGGTATATTCGGCAAATCATAATTTCCGATTACCGCTAATACTTTTCTTTATTTGAACGAGAACCGCGCCGGCCGCCGCGATTATCATTCCTATTCCCTCCTGAAACGAAATACTTTCGTCAAGAAAATACCAAGCAAGAATACCGATCTGAATTAACATAGTACCGTTGATTATGCTTGATTCCATCGCTGTAAGTGTGCGTAGAGTCAAATTCCATAGAGTAAATGCGAAGGCGGTGTTAACAACAGCCAGCCAAATTAAATACATCCATATTTTAAAACTTATATCAGGAAGACCGTCCATTGATATTCCGATAATAATTAATATCATCGCGCCGACTCCCAGGCTGATAAAAGTAACAGTAAAAGGACTAATATTTTTATTCCTATTAATGTCCCTTCCAATTACAGCCGCGCCGGCATTTGCTAAAACCCCTATGAACATTATAGCTAAACCGGTCAATTGATTTCCGATTAAGGAAACCGGGAAGAAATATGTAATAATACCGGCAATAAATAGAGCCGAACCGAACCATTGGAGAATCGAAGGTTTTTCGTTGAGCAGAAGGATTCCCATTATTGCTACAACCAGCGGCGTAAAGTTAAGCATTAAGCTTACCGTTACGGAAGGGAGAAGCGATAGACCTAGAAATTGAGCGCCTTGCGTAAATGTATAAAAAACTAAACCTAAAAGAATCAGTTTTTTCCATTGGGAGGGATTTAACCGTTTAATTTCACCGGTATATTTTTTCCGGAAAACGAAAGGGATAAAACAGAGAAAAGCAATTATGTAACGAAGTCCGGCAAACGTTATCGGGGGAATTTCAATCAACCCCAACTTAATAATTATAAATGAAGTTGACCACAAAAATGTGACAAATAAAGCTTGCAGAATAACGACTATTTGCGTGTATTTACTTTCACGCATCGGCGGTTGAGAGTTTGCGCATCCACATCCAATGGGTAGTAAAGAACATAAAGCATAAAGCGATTAATATAATGTCGACAATTATTGAACGGCGAGTGCGGTGCTTAATAGATTGGATTTTATCAGTTTTAGCCGCTTCGAACATATTACGTAATGTTTTGTCGTCGGGAACATATGCCGATTCTTTATCCGGCGACTGAAGGACATCCATCTTATAATTATCGAATGACGCTAAACTTGGCGTTCCTTTTGCAGAATATACTTCCACATGCAGAGGGTCGCCGCTGTCGATGACGGCGTTAACAAGAGACGTCGTTGATATGAGAAAGGTTATTACCGCAACCAAGCAGACCGCATATCCGTAGATTTTGGCTATTTTGTGTTGTTTTTCCATGCTTTTCTCCTCATTGCTGATTAAGTGTCTTTACCTTTTTACCGAAGAAGTAACATTTTCTTTGTTTCCGTAAAATTATTCCCGGCTTGAAGTCTGTAGAAATAGACTCCGCTAGGAAGCTCGCCTCCATTAAAAATAACCGAATAAGTATCCGCGCTCTGAAATTCATTCACTAAAATCTTTATTTCCTCTCCCAGCATATTAAAAATTTTTAGTGTGGCAAAATTTGAACGCGGGATAGAATATGATATTTCTGTTGACGGATTAAAGGGATTGGGATAGTTTTGCTCTAATTTAAAACGGAGAGGAAAGTTTTGAATTTTTTCCGCACTCACAGTTGAGTCAACATAGTAATCCGTAAGTTCAAATTTATAATTTTCAGCCCACGAACTCCATCCTTCGTTAAGTACCTGCCCCACTCCGAGGGCATAGTAATAATCGCCGGTTTGGATTGTATCGCCTAAAGTATCGGTAATTACCACGCTCATCTTCATGCAATTGTTGTAAGTTCCGGCGGGCGCTTCAACGGTTTCCGAAAAACTTTCCAAAAGATAAGTGAAATGCTGATCTCCTATTCCGGTACCGGGCCAGACGAATTCCCATACAGCTCCAACAGTATTTGCTTCGGAAGGAAAAGAAATAATAGGGG
>CAYNUJ010000308.1:0-3132 GCA_964400095.1 uncultured Melioribacteraceae bacterium | reverse complement strand
AAATTCGGTTCGTTCATAAATTTGTTTTTCAGGGAAGAAAATTCCCCGCTGTTTAAAATGATAATGGAAATTTTTCTATCGATTAATTTCTCGGTTTTCTTCCGCACCCGTTCTAATTCGGCTTTGTTTATTTTATTCCCGACAACCACAAGTTCAATCAATCCCGTATCTCGTCCCTCGGCGTAATCGCCGCGGATGAAAGTTACCTCCACATCCCCGAGTTTATTGATGATATTCGAGATTACTTTTTCAATTCCCGTGGATTTTAACACGATGTTCCTGATTTCCTCGAAGAGCGGGTGTTTTGAGTTCGCTTTGTATAATTTATTGCGTCCCCTGGTTTCGGTGTTTAAAATATTAGCTTCAACCAAGCGGTTCAACTCCACCCGTATTCCGTTTGTGGATTCGCCGAACTCGCCGGACAATTGACGAAGATACGCCTGATTGCCCGGATTCAAGAAAAACTTCAAAAGAAGCTTTATTCTAACTTCCGATGTAATAATTGATTTTAACATTTTGAGTAATTATTTTACTCAAAAATAGAAAAATCATACGACTTTATCAAGCCTCTGCTTTCTTCTTTTTAAACTCCAAAAAGAAGGGGATCCCAATTAAAAGCAGCGTGAATATATTCCCGACCCACACAAGACTAATGCTGGTATAATAAGACGACGGCTCGAACTCAAATTTGATTATGTGTTCTCCTGCGGGAACTTCGATGCCTCTGATGATATGATTTATCTGAATTATTCCGGTTTCTTTGCCGTCAATATACGCGCGCCACCCTTTGGGAAAATACGTTTCGGCGGTCGCGAGAAATTGATTATCGTTCGAAGATGTTTTGAACGAAAGCCGGTTGGGTTCATAATCGGTTAATTCAACATTTCCCACTCCGCTGAACCGCTCGTTTTCTTTAACGTCGGCAGACACGGTGAGGGCGATATCCGCGGGATTGAATTCGGCTCTATTCATAAAAAGAACAACGTCTTCTTTCGTTTTTAATTTCCGCAATTCTTTTACGAACCAACCCTTGGCAAAAGCGTTCGGATTCAAATACATTAAATCTTTCCGGGCTTTATCCTGCGCTACCGGAGTCAATCCGGAATCGGGCAGCGCCTGCTGAGTGATTATATATTTCCCGCCAAGCATATTAATTATGTTCCAATTAATTCCGCTTTTGGAATTTCCGGCGTATAAATTGTGTTCGACTATATCCTGAATCAACTGCAGTTTTATCGCGCTGTAACCGCTAATCAGCGGATAGAAATAGGCGTAGTGATTATCCGTAAATCCTCTGCCCAGAACAACGGCGCGCGAATTTGTATTGTCCTTTTTCAAAATATCGGTAATGGAGGTATTCCTGAATTCCGTTAATTCGAGCTGATCGGGATCGTTAAGGGACATCAATTTGTACGCTCTGTTGGATGTTGTAAACAGTTCGATTGAACTCAGTAAAAGTATGATAATTATAAAATATTCCGTTTTTATTTTTTTGAATAAAAATCCGGCGACCGCGGCAAAAGTAAGAACGGCAAAAATCAGAACTTTCTGCGTATCGGCGGTTAAAAATTCCTTCCGGATTCCTTTAATAATTTTAATCGCGTTCGCGTCGTAGTTTCTCAATTCGTTGGCGGTTATAAACGCGTAAGAGCCGCTCATCAAGAGAACGCCTATCATCAGAACAATTCCTCCGCCGAATATTCCGAAAACCAATTTGTAGTCTTTCTCTTTAATTTCTTCTATCAATGCTTTTATGCCGAAAGCCGACAGCATGAGTATCGTAATGAATGTTATGTTCACAATCATCGCCGGAGCGCGGAATTTGGAAAAATAGGGGAGATAGTAGAAGAAGAGTTCGTACAAGGTGAGAAAATGCCTGCCGAATGAGAGCAGAATTGAAAATAGAATGAAAATAGTTAATGACAAAACGAACGCATTTTTTCTGTAATGAACCGCTCCGAGTATGGAGAACATGAAGAGAATCAGTCCCATGGTGGCGTAGTTGCCGTTAAACGGTTTATCGCCCCAATATCCGGGAACAAGACTGCCATGTAAATTTTTCTGTTGTCCATTTATGATTACAATTTTATTTCCATCATAAACTTCGTTCTGTAAACCCCCGCGAAAACGCGTAATAAAAAACCCGAGCAGTTCGTTGGGACTGAAAGACCACTGCGTCGCGTATTCCAAACTGACTCCTCCGGCTTTTTGAGCCGTCTTGGCTTCTTCCCCTATTTTTACGGGGTTTCCTCCGCGAGTAGTGTATTTAGCATATTCGGCGGTGGTAATTAAAGGCTGGGCGGCTGTAAGAAGAACGAGTATCATTGCCAATGTGAATTTGACCGCTAAGTCCCGGAAAGCTTTGTATTTTTTCTCAATCAGAAGAAGAATTGTGGGATAAATATAAAGGAAAAATAAAACGAGAATTCCGTAAAAAACTATCTGAAAGTGATGCGTTCTACTCAACCACGCAAATGTAAAAGCGAATAATCCCGCTCCGAGCCAATCCCTTTTTCTGAATAAATAAGAAAAACTTAACCAGAACCAGGGAAGAGACATTATCGCTCTTAACTTGGAGTTATGCCCTTCGCCTATGAGCGACTGCCAGTCCGGTAAAAGTATAAAAGCCGTTGCCGCAATTAGCGCGATATACCAGGGAATCTTTTGGTATCGAAGGAAAAAATATAACCCCAAACCGCCTATAAGCATCTGCCAGAAGACCCAATAAAATATTTTGCCGAGCAGAGTAAGGAGCGTATCGATATGTATTATTCTCGGGGTTATTCTGGAGTATATCGGTTCGCCGATGAAAATGTTCGGGTTCCACAGTACCTGCTCACCGTTTTGTTCCATCCAATCGACCCATAGATGAGTTTGACCTTTTGACGCGAGATAATCGTTGCCCACCGGTTCTACGTTATTCATTTCGAACGGCAAAAAGAAATATAAAAGGGGAATGAGAAGCACAATAACCGCGATGACATTCTTTTTGGTTTCGCTGAAATTATTCAAAAAATTGACGGTTTCGGTTTTATTTTCTTTCTTTGTTTTTTTCGACATAACTTATACTTATAGATTAGTTTTTAATTCTCAACTTTACTCATAATTTTTTAACGCTTCAACTATTTTTTT
>CAYNUJ010000307.1:0-3133 GCA_964400095.1 uncultured Melioribacteraceae bacterium | reverse complement strand
GCAGAGTGTTGTTCTGCAATCCGATCCACAATTTTTCCTGATGCCATTTTTCTCTTAACGGAGGAGTGAACACGACTTTCGCGTCTTCGAATCCGGGTTTGTTCATATCGTCGTCGATTGATAAGAACAGATACTGCGGACAAGTTTCAGCGTAAGCGGGCAAACCTCGGTGTCTCGCTTCGGCTACTTTTTCCAAAGCGTCGTTCGAGGATAAATGAACAATATAAATCGGAGCGCCGGCCATTTCGGCTAAAGCTATGGCTCTGTTAACCGCTTCTCCTTCGGCGGTAGTCGGACGGCTCAGCGCATGATAAATAGGCGCGGTTTTACCGGCTGCTAAAGTCTGCTGAACAATTAAATCAATAACGCCGCCGTTTTCCGCGTGCATACAAACTAAAGCGCCGGTTTTGGATGTGTGCTGAAGAGCTTTGAAAATTGTTGCGTCGTCAACCATTAGAACGCCGGGATAAGCCATGAAAAGCTTAAAGCTCGTAACCCCTTCGTTGACCATATCGCTCATATCCTCAATGTCGGCGTCCGGTAAATCGGTGACAATCATGTGCAGACCGTAATCGGTTGTAGCCTTTCCTTCGGCTTTAGCCCACCAAGTATCGAGCGCTTCGCGCATTTTTTCTCCTTTGGTCTGAATAGCGAAATCTACAATTGAAGTAGTTCCGCCGAAAGCCGCCGCGCGGGTTCCGTTTTCGAAATCGTCGCACGAAACGGTTCCCCCGAAGGGCATATCGAGATGCGTGTGCGCGTCTATGCCGCCCGGAATTACATATTTGTTTTTCGCGTCTATTATTGTATCGGCTTCCATATTAAGATTTTGACCGATTGTGGTTATCTGCTCGTTTTCAATGTAAATATCTGCGAAGTAATCCTGCTCCGCGGTGATAATTCGTCCGTTTTTGATTAAGGTTGACATGTTTTTTCCCCTTATAATTAATTATTTTTTTAATCTGTTTTTATTTTCGAAATAGACTTTATCGTTTAATTTCTTCAATGCTTTCATAAAATCTTTTTCGTTCATAATTAGCAATTGGTATTCTGATATTTCTTTCAATCTTCTAAATCGTTGTGCTTTGTCAACGTCATTACTTATCATTTCCGCATTTAAAGTTTCTAAATTTGATAAAACCGCTAATTCATTTATACTGACAATATCTCTAATATTCATTCCTTCCTTTGCAAGCTGGGGATTTGCTTCTCTCCAATCTTTTGCTGTGCATTTAAATAACGCCACATTCAGTAGATCGGCTTCTTCCGCATAAATTAACCATTCTTTATCATAATCTTTTTGCGGTAAAATGTAATTCTTTATTGCATCAGTATGAATATGATAATTTGCTTTACTTAAAATTCTTTTCACATTCCATTCGAGATTATACTGATTACTTTCTATCTCTTTTAATCTTTGGAATTCTCTAATAACCAACAGTTTAAATTCCGGACTAATCCAAGTTCCTAATTCAAAAGCAATATCTTTATGAGCATAAGTTCCTCCGTATCTCCCCGTTTTTGCTATAATTCCAATAGCATTTGTTCTTTCAATCCACTTCTTGACAGACATCGTAAATCTGTTCACTCCGGCTTCCTGCATAATTACACCGAATTCGGTGTAATTAAAGTTGGGATTATAAATCTTTTCCCAAACTCCGAGAAATTCGATTGTATTTTTGTTGCTTAACCACTTAAAAATCAATCCTCCGCTTTCTTTGTGTTTGAGCATATCCGTCAGGCTAATATAGTCTTCTTTATTGTGCTGTGTGATATGAATTATAGTATCTTCTACTGTTATATGTTTTGTCATTTCGTTTGTCCCTTGTTTTACCAAAGAAAATTCATATATTTTTTACAGCGTACGAATGTTCCATTTTTCGATTCGAAAAATAGAAGTCTCTTTTCAAATCATTTTTAGTTGGGAGTAAAAGCTTAAAATGCGACCAACTCAATTGTCTCTGCAGTGCGGAGACAATTTGAAAATCTGGAAAAGTCTCCGCAAAGCGGAGACAATGCTGCAAATGTTTTGTGCTCCAGCCTTTTCCATATTCATTGGTCAACCTGTGTGAAAGCGACGCAATAACTTGCTTTCCGTATTCCGCGCGTTTCTTGTTAAGAATATCTTCGTTTATCTTTTTACCGATATGCCAGTACATGGAGGTTAATTCCGCGTTTACTGCTACGGCAACCGATTTACGGCTTTCTTCGATTAATTTTTTGATTTCAAAGAACAAACTATCATTCGATATAATTGCTTTCGTTTCCATTTTTGTTTATTAATGAATGACGATACCGTGTTTTTTCTGAAATTCGGCTAAGTTTTCCCACGTCAATTCCTTTCCTTCGGCTCTGAACCCTTCGAGCAGTTCGTTCCAAGATTTCTGCACAGAACCGTCATCTTTTCGAACCATTGTAATGCATCCTTCAATGGGACAAACGATTGAACAGAGGTCGCAGCCGACGCAGTCTTCTTCTCTTACAACGGTTTTATTGTGTCCGTTTTCGGGAATTAAATCGATGCACTGATGCGCGCCGTCTTCACAGGCGATGTAACATAAATTGCAGTGAATGCATTTATCCTGATCGATGCGGGCGGTTGTTTTGTGCAGCAGATTGAAATTTCCGAAATCGTCAATCCGGTGCAAAGATTTTCCGATTACGTCGTCCAATGTTTTGAACCCTTTCTCGTCCATCCAATTGCTCATACCGTCGATCATATCTTCCACAATTCTGAATCCGTGATGCATAACCGCGGTGCAAACCTGCACAGACGAAGCGCCGAGCAGTATAAATTCGAGCGCGTCGCGCCAAGTGTTTATGCCGCCTATACCGGAAATCGGTAATCCAACTTCCGGATCGCGGGCAACTTGCGAAACCATGTGCAATGCAATCGGTTTAACTGCCGGTCCGGCGTAACCGCCGTGACTCCCTTTGCCGGCGACGGAAGGCATAATTTCCAGCGTGTCCAAATTTACGCCGATTATGCTGTTAATTGTATTTATCAGAGAAATACCATCCGCGTTTGCCTGCTTTGCCGCGCGTGCCGGGTAAACAATATCGGTAACGTTCGGCGTAAGCTTTACAAGTACTGGAATAGTGGAAATTTCCATTACCCATTCGGTGATCATTT
>CAYNUJ010000306.1:0-3159 GCA_964400095.1 uncultured Melioribacteraceae bacterium | reverse complement strand
CTCCGGTAACGCTTCCGTGCCCGGGCATTTGAACCGAATG
Organism: uncultured Melioribacteraceae bacterium; assembly: GCA_964400095.1. GTDB lineage: Bacteria > Bacteroidota > Ignavibacteria > Ignavibacteriales > Melioribacteraceae > CAYNUJ01. The sequence continues at coordinate 3,119 of CAYNUJ010000306.1, read as the reverse complement.
CGTAGCGTCCATTACAACAGGATAACCGAGTTCTTTCATTATCACCAAACTGCGCATATCAACAATTAAATTTCCGTAGCCGAAAGTAGTTCCCCTTTCGGTCAGCATTATATTTTTGTTGCCCGTCGCTTCAACTTTTTCCGCCGCGTGTTTCATATCCCACGGCGCGAGGAACTGCCCCTTTTTGATATTCACAATTTTACCGGTATTTCCGGCTGCGGTCAACAAATCTGTTTGGCGGCAAAGGAAAGCCGGAATCTGAAGCATATCAGCAGCTTCGGCAACTTTAGCCGCTTCAGAAGGCAGATGAATATCCGTCACAATAGGAAGATCGAATTGCTCTTTAACTTCGTTTAATATATTTAAAGCTTCCTCAAAATCCAATCCGGTAAATGAACTAAGCGAAGTTCTGTTCGCTTTTCTGTAACTCGATTTAAATATGTATTGAATACCAAGCCGGTCGGTAATCTCTTTTATATCTTCCGCGGTTCTCAAAGCCATATCCCTGTTTTCAATTACGCATGGTCCGGCTAAAAGAGTTAAAGGAAGATCGTTGTCAATCGTTAGTTCGTTTAATCTTATTTTCATCTCACTCAAATAATTTTTGTTGTGTGTCGTTATTTAATCTTTTTCTGTTGAACCGGGCGTAAGCCAAATCCGTAACTTCTCTTCCGCGCGGAGTTCTTTGAATAAAACCCTGCTGAATAAGAAAAGGTTCGTAAACCTCTTCAATTGTGCCGGGGTCTTCGTTAACGGCAACCGAAAGAGTATTCAAACCAACCGGACCGCCTTTGAATTTTTCTATAATCGTAAGAATAATATCTTTATCCATTTCATCCAATCCGTATTGGTCAACTTCGAGAGCGGTTAGAGCTTTACGCGCAATAGCAATATTTATTTTTCCGATATCGTCGTAATCGGCAAAATCGCGCGTTCTCCGCAGCAGCCGGTTTGCCACTCTCGGAGTGCCCCGCGAACGCCTCGCAATTTCAACCGCCGCTTCGGCGTCTATTTCAATATCCAATATGCGCGACGATCTGTTAACAATTTCGGATATCAGTTCAGCGTCGTAATAATCGAGACGGCTTTTTATTCCGAATCTATCCCGCAGCGGCGCTGTCAGAAGTCCCGCTCTCGTAGTCGCCCCGACTAACGTATATTTAGGAAGTTTTATCTGTACCGACCGCGCAGAAGGACCGGTATCGATCATGATATCCAATTTATAATCCTCCATCGCCGAGTAGAGATACTCCTCAACCACAGCCGAGAGACGGTGAATTTCGTCTATAAATAAAACCGATTTTTCCTGTAGATTGGTCAAAATTCCCGCTAAATCTCCCGGTTTTTCGAGCACCGGACCCGAAGTAACTTTTATATTAACTCCCATCTCGTTGGCAATTATATGAGCTAAAGTGGTTTTGCCCAATCCGGGCGGACCTGTGAGCAGCACGTGGTCTAATCCTTCGCCCCGCTTTTTAGCCGCGCCGATAAATACTTTCAGATTATCGGTGATTTTTTTCTGCCCGGCAAATTGATCGAAAGTTTTCGGGCGCAGCGCGTGTTCAAATTTTTGATCAACTTCTGTTTTCACCGGATTTGTAGTTTCGGATTTTCTCATTTAAGCGCCTACTAATGATAAAACTTTCTTTTTAATTTTCTTTGATTTATCCATAAATGTAACTAATAAAATAATAAATAAAAACATTACCGCAACCGATAAAAGCGTACTCGCCAATCCGAATGATTCTCCGAGATATTTAGAAATCCCGGGCGTCCACGCAGAACCGTAAAGTATAATTAAATGCAGCGCGTAAATAAGCAGAGTATTCCTGCCGAGCAGAAGGATTAAACGGTTTATTCTCTTTACTTCGAGAACCGTAAACGCGACGACCGAATTAAGCAGCAGAACGGCTCCAATTCTAAAAAGCGTTAAATTTACCTGGGAAAGATAATCTCGACTGACATTCAATTCATGTAATAATGAACCGCTGAAAAATGAAAATAACAATAAGACGCTTCCGATTGACGCGAGCGATAAAGCGAAAGATACTTTTCTCTGAACGCCGCGGTTTCCGGCAAGATAATTACCGAGCAGACTTCCGGCAATCACATAGGCAAGCCAAGGAAATAGAGGAAACAGCGAGCCGTATTGATTTGTGAAATAATCCGCGAGCCAAAGCGGAAAAACAGCATTCCAATTATAAGTCTTCACTGTTGGAGAAACTGCAATTAAAATAACCAGCGCCGTTCCCGCAAGAAGTTTATAATCAATTTTAATTTTGTGATTGAAATAAAACAATAGAACTATTGTCAGCAGTCCCGTTCCTATCAAATGCAGGGCATCGACAGCGAAGAAAGTGGAAAACTGAGCCGAGGAGACGTATGAAAAATCGACTATTCTCCAAGTGGGATACCGCAGAAGATAGCCGATGAAAATCAGCAGAAAAAATCTATTTATTCCTTTTTTCACGCGCGGATTTTCGTTAAAATCTTTTCCGTTTAATTTAAATAAATAAGTGAAAACCACTCCGGAAGTAAACATAAATATCGGCGCTGTAAAACCCCTTAAAAAATACCAAACCGAATAAAACGCCGAATCAGCCGTACGGAATTCCGGCGCCAGAAGGGTATGAACCGTATGCCCCTGCACCATCATTATAACGGCAATTGCCCGCATAATGTCTAAAAATATTATTCTATCTTTTTTTTCTGTCAATCTCTTATTTCGCAATAATTTAACTTATAAAGTTAAGGAAATTTAAAAGGATAGGAAAACTCGACGTTCCGAATCTGAAAGTATTCGTTTATCTTTGCACTCTCGACGGTCTTTCGCGCCATGGATGATTGTGTGCATACCGGATACAGTATTAAAGGTTCTTGTATGGATGTATGGATGTATGGCTGTATGATTGAGCGGTCATTCCTAAAATCGTTCTTTAATCCACCAATTGGCGCCATTGCGAGGAGGAACGAAGAGACGACGTGGCAATCTGCAAATGCTAATGCACAATTTTGAGTTTCGCGACCAATGCAACAGATCGTCCGCCAGAGGCGGGATAAACCACGCTGCACTCCGTTCCGCTCGCGATGACGCGCATTTTTTTGTTGGGAATGTGATT
>CAYNUJ010000305.1:0-3177 GCA_964400095.1 uncultured Melioribacteraceae bacterium | reverse complement strand
GAAGTTAAAAAATCAAACGTTAAAAGTAAAGTTATTTTACGAAAAAAAATATATACATATTTATACCTTAAGTTTAATATTATTTTTTATTTCATATTGTGATACAGCTAACAATTATACTTTATCGAACCATTTGAAAAATTTCTCCAACGCTTTTTTCCTTTCGGGAGGCACATAATAAAAATTTATACCTCTCGGAGTTATTTCCCAGAATTCTTCCAAAGTTGTTGTATATATAAATTCGTAAATTTTATGGATTCTGTCAAGCGGTTCAACTTTCATATCTTCATAAATTAATCGCGCAAGTTCTTCCTCGTCTTTTAATAAATAAAATCCGGCTAATTTCACTTGAGCTATTCTTACCCCTATCAAAGAGATTTCCCGCTGCGCCATCAACTTGGAATCCACTTCTTCGAGGGGCTGGTCGAGATTCAGAAAAATGTATAAAAGTTCGCGCAAGTTTTTTGCATTTTTCAAATAAGCTAATTCGTTTAGAACGCACAAATCGTGAGCGGCGGTTTCTAAAATGAAAAACACGCCTTGCTTTTGAGCCTCGAGTGCATAGTATTTAAAATAAAACGCAACCTGTTCAACTTTTAAAGGATCGCTGTCTAGCAGATGTTCGGCAATAACGCGGTAATGTTCAAGAGTATTAAAAGCTGAGCGCGGATCGTGATCGTTTATTGCAAATCTCAAATATGAGTTAAAATATCTAAACGTACAGTTTAACGCGCCTTCGTCTTTAACTGAAATCGCCGCCTGTCCAATCAACCCGGAATTCAGCAGAACTCCGGCGGCAACGTCTCTTAATGTTTTTCTAGCATTGTTAAAAATTAAATCGTAAGAGCGGAATACTTTTCTCTCAATAAAAGTTCGAGATTTTTCGATGCTATTAATAACAAATTTGGAATACCCTGAAAAATCAGGGTCAAGATATTCATTCCCCGATCTTTTAAACCATTCAGCAGGTAGTTGATTTTTAATTTCCATGTGCTCAACTAAAATTTCTTTCATCGCGGTAACGCATAAAAGAGCGACCGCACCGTCGCCTTGGCTTACTGAATTTGTTCCGATATCTCTAATGAATTCAATTTTCTCATAAAACTCTTCTCTTTTCAAATAGATATCTACATCCGGATCTTTCGCTATTTCTTGAAGAATGTTTAAACTTTCCTTTTTCACCTGCTGTATAAAATTCTGCGGCTGAAGAAAATTAAACACATATAACAGATGCGGCATAATTATTATTAGGCTTATGGTAATCAAAATTAAATTGAAAAATATACTGTAATATGTTATGAAATTTTCAGTGAGAGTATTAGTGACCAATATTGTGTTGATTGCCGTAAGAAGAAATAAACTGAAAACAAGTACGTTCACGCGGTTCTTTATGAATATTATCATCACATCGGATGAATATTTATTAGCGGCTAATTGTGCAATAATAGCTACCGCAGTAAATTCAACTCCCAATACAGCCGTTACTACTTCCCCGAGTCCGCCAAGCGTATTTGTAAAGTTACCAATGTCGGAAGCAAATATTTTACGGAAAAACGGCATATGATGCGAGATAATAAGATAATCGATTGTTCGATTAACTATAAATATAAATATACTGATGAAAACGAAGCTAAAAAATATCCTCAGATATACTACAAAATTATTTTCAGAATTTCTCAAATTTTCTCCGCATGAATATTAGAAACGTAAACATATCAAAAAGATTAATTACTCTCAATAATTTTCGATAATAATTAAAAATAAAAAATAGTATTTTGTAATCTATTTCAAAAATCGGGTTAAATCATTATCTTATAATCTTAAAGATAAATTATTATTACACGGAAATCTTAAATTATGTTTCAGTCGGTTACTATTGAATTTCTCAACAAATACGCAGAACTCTTAAAAGGAGCTACTGAGGGAAAAGATACTTTCGGGAATGATCTCTGCAATTCTATGGTTAAAGAGTTCGATTTGCAGGCGGTCGTTATTTTCAAAACCCTTGATAATAATACGCTTAATGTTATCGGACGGTCGGACAGCGCGAATGCCAGCTACCTGATTAATACTAATTTCAAATGCGGGGTCTGCGATAATCTAAAGAAAAATACCACATTTTCCGTTAGCAGCGACAGTAATTGTGAATTAGCAATTTCAGAATATCTGATTTATGAGAGCTGTCTTTTATTAAGCGACCCAACCGGCGATAGATACATGATGAAAGTCGCGAAAAAATCCGCCTTTAACAAAAGCGATTCCGATTCGTTAAAGAAAATTTCTCCATTTTATTCTAATTTAATTCATATTTGGCTGAGAGCAAGGAACGGAGTTTCGCCTCTTACCGACTTGGCATTCAGTAATTTAGTTGATCATTCAACATTGTCTTTAAGGAATTCGGCTAATTCGATACTCGGCATTACGAGCATATTGAATGAAGAGAATCTTTCCGCATCTCAATTGGAATATGTGAATAATATCAAAAGGAATTCACAGGCAATTCTGGTTTCCATAAACGACCTTAAAGCGCTTGCATTGATTGAGAGCGGAAAAACCAAATTAAAGCAGACCAAAATTCAGTTAAAAAAAATCATCTCGGATACAATAAATATTTTCAAATCGAGAAGAGGCAATTTACCTACGAGTATAAATTTTCTTTTCGACGACAAACTCCCTTCGGATGTAAATTTAGACGAATTAAAATTCAAATATATTTTAAGCAGTTTCCTCAGAATCGCAACACATTTAACAGGCGGACGCGAAGTTACCCTAAAGGCGGAAGTTGGTTCGCCCGGGAATTTAGAAATTATTTTTAATATGCCTTCCAAAGTGCTGAGCCAGATAACTATTTCGAACTTTTTTAATCCGTTCAAAATCAGCGCCAATACTGAACTGCAAGGATGTTTCATAAGCGGATTGGAAACGAACCTGCTTAAGAAATACGCGCAGCTGCTCGGCGGAGATATTAATATTGAAAGCCGCTCGAGACAGGGCACCACAATAAAATTACGCTTCCCCATTCAGGAAGGCGCTACGGCGCTAAGCAAACCTCTTTCGAGCATCCCCAAACCGACGACGGGACATAATAATGTTCTGGTTGTCGAGGATGATTATGCAACTTCCAAACTGATGAGCAATTACCTGAAAAAATGGGGCTACGATCCAACTGTTGTAAAT
>CAYNUJ010000304.1:0-3182 GCA_964400095.1 uncultured Melioribacteraceae bacterium | reverse complement strand
AGAACCGTAGGATACGGATTTAATACAGTAAACGGACTGGGATATAGAATTGTAACCTTTGATATTACAGGCGCAGATCTTTGGGCCGGGCTTGAATTCGGGGTTTCCGAAATCGAAACGGGTGACGAATTTCTTATTCAAGTTTCCGGAATAAAATATGTCTATAATCCCTCGGCGGAACCATATTCCCGCATTTTGTCTATTGAAATCGGCGGGCAGCCGCTCGATCCGTCTGCAACATACTCCGTTGCGGCAAATGAATTGGTACTCGAAATGTTAAACTCGCTCCTCGGGCTAAATGTTACTAATGTAACGGTACAAGATTCCACAACTGAATTCCAGCTTTTATATCAATATATTGTAAACCAGGGAAGCATTGACCCCAAAACAGAAGGACGGATTATTGCCGATAAAACCGTTGATGTAAAAACCGGATCGATTGATATTCCGGCAAGATTCGAATTGCAGCAGAATTATCCCAACCCGTTCAATCCCACTACAACAATAAGTTTTTCAATACCCGAAAGCGGTTTTACTGAATTGAAAATTTTTAATGTTTTAGGAGAAGAAGTTGCGGAATTAATCAATAAAGAAATGATGTCAGGCAAATATTCGGTAAATTGGAATGCCGCCAATCTACCGAGCGGAGTTTATTTTTACCGGATTTCCGCAGGAAATTTTACACGAGTAAAAAAGATGATTTTATTACGATAAAAAGGAGGAATGCAAAATGAAGATTAATAAAAAAACAAGAATTGCAATTTTATTATTGTCCACAACAATACTCGGTTGCAGCTATTCGATTAATCCCTTTGGACCAGATATACAGTTGTACCAAGGACCCGAGTTAGTTTCTCCGCCGGATAGCGCCGTGCTAAATTTAAAGAATGTTGATACTCTTTTTCTTGAGGTTAAACTAACGTTAGCGTTTTCATGGCCGGTCACTTGCAATATATATTTGTCAAGCGATGAAACTTTCAGAACCGGTAGTATCGACTTTTCAACCGTTAAAAAGACGCAAAATAAATTTGGATTTGGATATTATACAAGGGAGTTTACTAAAGGGACGCGATATTACTGGTATGCGGAATTCTTTAATTATAGGACACTACGTTATGGCCCATCATCATCGCTGCGAAGTTTTTTAGTGACGGATGTACCATAAATAAAATAATAGGAGTGGAAAATGAAACTCAATAGAATATTTACTTTGCCAATAATTGTTTTTTTCCTAAATGCTTCCGGCATTTATTCACAAACAGAAAACTTGGATGAAGTGCCTACCATATTGTATTCCGTAGCGGCGCCAGTAGCAATATTTTTCGCTTTACATATTTTGTTCACTCAGATCAAACCGTCTATTAGTATTAGTATTGGTAATTGAAAATTGTAATCAAATTTAATAATTAGTCACGGAGGATTTAGCTATGAACAAATTACTCGCTTTTTTTATTATTTCTTTATTGCTACAATACTGTACAACCCTCCCCGATGATGAAGAATCCTCGGGTATTGTTATAAACGGGATTGTGAGAGATGACTGTACTCGGTTGCCCATAAAAAATATCACGTTAAGAATTTGGGGACAATTTAGTGAAGGAAGAGAAATCAACGATTCAACTCTTACCGACAGCATAGGCGGATATACATTTAACCCCATTCCAAATACTTATAGTACTATTTCCCTTCTTCAAATAGCGGTTAATTCTACCGATTTAAATTCGGGTATTCCAATAGACAGTAGTTATTCAACGTTTTTTTTCGAACCGTCTAAAACCGAGGATACTGATAAAGACATAGATTTATCTCCGCGTGTTCAAGTAGAATTAATTGTTAAACCCGATACGGCATTATCTCCGGCTGAGTTTATCAAAATGACTGTTTTCGAAAAAATGCCGGTATCTGTTACGGGAACAATAGAAACTGTTTACAGCGTCGATTCGGTTAATGTTTTTCTTGGGACTAATATGATTCATAGAGCTGTCGTTATTTTCATTAGAGATGGTAAAACTAAAGTTGTAAGCAAGGAATTTAGTGTGGGATGCGATGGCGGTTTTCGAATAGTACTTTTTTATTAAGGAATTCGCCTAATGAATTTCAGTAAAATATTTTTTTCGTATACAGAAGTATTGATTATAGCGTTCGTAGCCGTTTATAATCTCTATTCGCAGAACATTACAAATCATGCAGATGAATTGATAGTTTCTCGGGCATACTTTAATGATACTGCAGATGTTAACAACCAAATTCCTCAGCTTGAAGAAGGCGACCTGGAACTTCTACCGATAATATCATACGATACAGATACGGGATTCGGATACGGCGCTAAAGCGTTTTTTCTCAATTATTTAGGACTGAACGAAAGTTTTGATGTTGTCCTTTTCAATAGTACGAAGGGGGAACGCTGGTACAGACTGGTGTTTTCCGTTCCCGATTTTGAACTGCGGCAGGGAAAAGTCTATCCATTTTCGTTTGATCTGATTATTGATTATGACAAATGGATTTCGAACAGTTTTTTCGGTGTAGGGAATAATTCGAAATTCGCTGCTCGTGAATATTATACAAAAGAACCGCTGGAAATCAGTTTGATTTTAAGTAGAGGCATTACGCCCTATTTTGTTGCCCAAACCGGCGTTAGAAATAAATTAATCAATAATTCCAACTTTTCCGATACAAGTCGTTTGGCGCAGCTCCCGCCGGAGCTGAACTCAAATATAGTAAAATACACTTCGCTATTTTCGAATATCCGCTACGATTCGCGCGACGGTTACATAAATCCGGCTAACGGTATTGTTGCACAGATTGAAATTGAATATGCGCCTGAGTTTGGCTTTAATAATGCGGCATTCACAAAATACAGCGCGTTTTTTCAGTATTACACCGAATTGCTCTATCCTTCGACAGTTTTTGCATTCCGGTTCGGATTGACCGGACTCTCGGGAGAAAACCTGCCTGTTCAAACGCTGTTGTCCATCGGCGGTACGAATACGCTTCGCGGATTTCCGCAGGACAGATTTCTCGATAATGTTACGAGCGTTGTGAATGCCGAAGTTCGTTTTCCAATATTTTGCCGGCTCGGCGGCGCTGCCGGTTTGGATTTGGGCAAAGTATGGAATGCTTTTAGTGAAATGGATTTACGCCGATGGGCGGTTAATTCCATTGTAGGATTGAGATTTTATATG
>CAYNUJ010000303.1:0-3199 GCA_964400095.1 uncultured Melioribacteraceae bacterium | reverse complement strand
CCAATTCGGAAATTGACGACCATGCGGCAACCGCTTTTACAAGCTCATTTTCAGCGCCCGAAATAATCGCTATCGCTCCTCCTCTGCTGTGACCGAGCAAGCCGAATTCTTTAATTTCAATATTATCAAAAAATCCTTCGGACGCGGCTTTTATCAATTCATTTAATTCGTCCGCTTCCCTGCTGAAAGTATTTTCAGCAAATTTATCGAGTTCGTTAAATTCCGTAGTTCCTCTCCCTACGCCATTGTGGGAAAAGTTAAACGTAATAACAAAAAAACCTTCGCGGGAAAGATAATCAGCCAAATAAGGACCGAATCCCCAATCCTTGAAACCCTTAAAACCATGGACAAAAATTAATGCCGGTTTGCCGGGAAGAAGATTTCCGTATGCTGTTATATCAAGTTCCTCGCCGTCTTTTAATTTCAAAATATAATCGGTTCCCATTTTTCCTCGGTGTTTAATTTTCAATAATTCGTCAATTAATTTTTTGTGACTGTAACAGAACAATAAAATTATAACGTCAAGATAATCCAAAAAATAATTATTATCCCATCTTATTGTCAAAATAATTTAGATAAAAGTTTGCCATTAAAACCGAATTCAAATAGATTGCCGATAAAAAAATAGTGAATAAAACGACTCATTCTATGATTTATGGAAGAATGAGGTTTTATCTTTGAGGAGAAGATGGACTTATTTAACGAAGAACATAAAATGCTTCGGCAGATGGTTAAGGAATTTACCGACGCTGAAATAAGACCGATAGCGGCAAAAATTGACGAAGACGAATCAATTCCGAATCAACTGATTGAGAAATTGGGTTCGGTGGGGTTATTAGGCACGGCGTTCCCCGAAAAATACGGCGGCGGCGGGTTCGGCGAAGTAGGTTACTGCATAGCTCAGGAAGAAGTTACAAGAGCCTGCGGTTCAACCGCCGCAATGATCGGCGCGCATCAATCCATCGGAACAAATGCCATTTATGTCGGCGGTTCTGAAGATTTGAAAATGAAATACCTCCCTTCCCTGCTGGCGGGAGAAAAGATTGCCGCTTTCGCGTTAACCGAAGCCGGAGCGGGTTCCGATTCGTTTAATTTACAAACAACGGCTCTTAAAGACGGAAACGATTGGATATTAAACGGTGAAAAATTATGGATCACTAACGGCGCCATCGCGGATGTTTTTTCCGTATTCGCTAAAACCGAAAAAGGGATAACCGGATTCGCGGTTGAAAAAGATTTTGAAGGCGTTTCGGTAGGACCGGACGAAAAGAAATTAGGGATTAAAGGTAGCCGCACAAACGCAATCCGTTTCGATAACGTTAGCGTTCCCGCCGAAAATATAATAGGCGTTGAAGGCAGAGGATTCCTTACCGCGATGAAAACTTTGGACACGGGAAGATTAGGAATAGGCGCGTGTTCATTGGGAGCGGCAAAAGAATTACTCGAAATGTCGGTCGATTTTTCAAAAAATAGGAAGCAGTTTGATCAGGAAATTGTTAAATTTCAGGCAATACAATTTATGATTGCAGAAATGAGCACACAAATTTACGCAATGGAAAGCATGCTTTACAGAGCGGCGCAAAAATATGATGAAGACAAGGATATAACTCAGGAAGCCGCGATGATTAAACTCTATTGTTCGGAAGCCGTATCCGACGTTGCCGATAAAGCGCTTCAAATTCACGGCGGGATGGGATTTTCGAGAGAACTGCCTATTGAAAGATTTTACAGAGACGCCCGAATTCTGAGAATTTTTGAAGGGACAAGCGAAATTCAAAAAATGATAATCGCCCGGAAATCAATAAAAAATAACGGGGTTTGGAAATTGTAATGAAGCCGCTGCTTGTTATACCGTCAATCGATATTAAAAACAGAAAGACAGTTCGAGTGATTCAGGGAATACCGGAATTGAGCTGCGTCGATTATGGAAACGATCCGGTTGAAATGGCGATGATTTGGCGCGCTGAAAACGCTAAATTTATTCACGTTGTCGATTTCGATCTCTCACGCAATCATAGTTATGTGAATCAGGACATTGTTCGCGAAATATGCGAATCCGTTGTTATTCCAGTTGAATTCGGAGGAGGCATCAGTTCGCTCAAAGATGCCGAACGAGCTTTCGAAGCCGGTGTATTCAGAATAACAGTCGGTTCTCTTGCTTTCGACGAACCGGATACATTTCAAAAACTCATCTGTGAGTTCGGCAGTAAAAAAATTTCCGCCGCTATTGACGTGATTGACGATGAAGTTGTAACTCACGGAAGAAAAATTAAAACCGGATTGCTTCCCCTCGAATACGCTCAAAAATTAGTCGATATGGGCGCGGAAAGATTAATAGTAACCGACGTTAAAAAAAACGGTATGCTCTGCGGACCGAATATCGAATTATCAGTTCGTATCGCTGAAAAAACAGGAGCAAAAATAACTCACTCCGGCGGAGTATGCGGTTTTGAAAATTTGATCGAATTGAATAAATTTACATCATGCGGAATTGATTCGGTGATTGTCGGCAGGGCATTGTATGAAAATAAGTTCCCTTGCCAAAAATTATGGCGTTTAGCCGAATCGGGAATTTTTAACTGATAAGTTTGTGTCTTATCAGTTTACAACTGACGAGGAGAATATGGAAAATCCTAATGAAAAAATTAAAAGAAGCAGTTTCTGGACCAATCTTTTTAAATCGCCTACAGAAGACGCCGATCTCGAAGAGGTTCTGAAAACCATGCCTCCTTTCGAAGCTCTGTCTTCAAAATATATTCGTCAGCTTCTTGAGATAATGCATAATCGCGTTTATCAAGCCGGGGAATATATTTTTTATGAAGGCGATCCCGGAATAGGACTTTACATCATCAGGGAAGGCGAAGTGATAATCAGACAGGAAAACGGAAAGAACATTGCTCAGGTATTAACTATTCTGGGCAGAGGAGACTTTTTCGGAGAACTCGCGATGCTCGACGACGACATTCGTTCGGCATCGGCGGTTGCGGCAAAGGACACAAACGTGGCGGTAATTTTCAAACCCGATCTGGATGAGTTCATTGAGAAATATCCTTCCAAAGGAATAAATATACTCCGCGGATTAGGAACTATAATAACCGTAAGACTGAGAAGATTAAATAATGACTTCAATAAATTAATAGAAGAGTATAACAGACATCAAGGAGGCGGAAATGCAGCAGATAAGTAAATTGCTCGTGCC
>CAYNUJ010000302.1:0-3201 GCA_964400095.1 uncultured Melioribacteraceae bacterium | reverse complement strand
ACTAGGAAATAAAGGAAAAGATTCGGCTCTAATTGCTTTATGCTCATTCGATTTAAACGGGGAGCATTTAATAGGCACAGATAAAGGCGCCTACATCCTTAGGAAAAATACTCTCGTTAAAACTGACCAATTTACCGAATTAAATGTAAGAAGAACTTACGATATAATCAGAGCTAAGGATAATTCTTTATGGTTCGCTACCGATTCCGGCGCATATAAATACTCGAACGGAACAACTAACCGGATTTTACCAAATAGTAAAATTTATCGGATATTGTCGAAAGGAAGTCAATTATTTTTTCTTTCCACCGACGGAATGTTCATTCTGAACAAAGGGAAAATTGTAAGAAGAGACACTGATACCGGACTTCCGGATAATTTAATTTACGACGGTTTGATTGGACCGGATAAAAATATTTGGCTTGCAACCGACTATGGACTGGCTCGCATTGATGATAGTGAAATTGAGATAATAAACCATAATCAAGATTTAATTTCCGACAGAATCTATTCCGTATTCAACGATAAAGAAAACAATATCTGGATTGGTACCGACCACGGATTAGTTCTATATAAAAAGAATTCCTTTATTCAATTTGGGAGCGCCGATTACATAAAAAGTACCGTTTGGAAAATTTTTCAAAATGATAACGACAGTTATCTGCTTGGCACAGACGGAAGCGGCGCATTAAAATTATCCAACTATAAAATCAGGAAATATCCTCTCGGTAAATATGATCCGACGACTGTTTGGGACGTGCTTAAAGACGACCACGGCAATGTTTGGTATGCGACTGATGAAGGCGTAATAAAGCAGACGGGAAATAAATTTGTAAAATTAAATATTGACGCGAATCTTTTCGACGATCAGATTTTTTCAATTTTTGAAGATTCGCGCCATAATATTTGGTTCACAACTTACGATTCAGGTATCTACAGATATCACAACGGACAAATTAAAATATATAACCGATCAAACGGTTTGAATCATAACACTGTTTATCAAGTTGAGGAGGATAAGGATCACAATATTTGGTCAGCGTCCGAAAGAGGTCTGAATAAAATTGTTGACGGTGAAATCGTCCACTTCCCCGGGGAAAAGGAGTTATCAAAATCCAATATTTTAACGATGAGATTCGATACAAAAGGCACAATGATACTCGGAACATTCGAGCGGGGCGTAATTTTCTTTAAAATTAATCAGTCCGAACAATCTTTTACAATTGATGAAATTTCTCAAAAGGACGGGTTAAATAACAACTCTGTTATGTTTATTGAGAGCGACATCTATTTTAACTTATGGATTGGCACAAACAAAGGACTCAATAGATTAGATTTATTGGAATATTATACTACCGGGAAAAAAGTGATAACTTCGTTCAACACATGGGATGGTTTTCCCGGATATGAATGCAATCAGAATTCGTCTTTAATAGACTGGAATAACAATCTCTGGTTCGGGACGGTAGGAGGATTAGTAACAATAAATTTAAAAAAATACAATCCGGTTAAGAGTCCGCCTCAATTTTATCTAAAGAATATAGAAGTAAATTATAAACCGGTTCGCGCTACGGAAGGGATTGAATTTACGAAAATCTTAAACAACTTCCCATTCAATCCAATTCTGCCGAACAATAAAAACACAATTACGTTTTTTGTGTCTCCTGTAGATTATGATAATCCTTCACTCGTGGAATTCAGTTATAAATTGGATGGTTTGGATGACAATTTCACTCCATTTAAAACAATTCGTTCGGTCACGTATCCTTCTCTGTCGCCGGGAAAATATATTCTGCTCGTAAAAGCAAGAAACCGATATGGAATTGAGTCGGAACAAACGTTGAATTATGCGTTCTCAGTCGAAACTCCTTTTTACCGCACCAACTTGTTCATCGCGCTCTTCGTGTCAATTATTCTTTTTATTTCCGCGCTCTTCTATAAAATAAAGGTAATAGACGTTAAAAAACAAAACTTACTGCTCGAAAAATTATACGAAGAAAAAGTTCAATACGAAAAGATATTAAGAAATTCGGAAGAAGATTATAAGCGATTATACGAAAGCGCTCATGATGCAATCATAGTTTCCGACCCGGAGACTTATGAAATAATAGATGTAAATCAGCGTACTTGTGAATTATACGGTTATAAAAAAGACGAACTAATCGGAAAGCAGTTGAGCATTGTCTCGGTAAATTTTGAACGCGCGAAGAATAATATCAAAAATTTTTTGAAGGTCGGTGTGATTAGAGAATTGGAAACCGTTCACAAAAAAAAGAACGGAGAGGAATTTGAAGCGCTGATAAACGCAACCTTGTTAAACTATAAAGGAAGAAAAGCGGTTGTAGCCGGACACCGGGATATAAGCCACGAAAAGGAAATTAAACGGAACTTAATTTTAGCCAAAGAAAAAGCGGAAAAATCCAATAAGCTGAAATCAGAATTCCTCGCTCAGGTATCGCATGAAATTAGAACGCCTATAAATGTGATCCTCAATTCCACCTCATTATTAGAGGAGGATATGGTGGAGAAGCATTCTGAAGAGTGCATATTCGCTTTCGGAGCCATAAAAAGAGCGTCGAATAGAATTATCCGCACAATAGACCTAATATTGAATATGTCGGAAATCCAGACAGGAACTTATGAACCGATCGTCGAGCATATAGATTTGAGAAGCGATATTCTCGAATCTATTTACCATGAATACAGTCCTAAAGCCGCTGAAAAAGGTCTCGATTTCATTATGGAAATAAAAGACGGTGATCTCAAAATAGAAGCGGACGAATATACAATAACCCAAATATTTGCGAATTTGATAGATAACGCTATAAAATATACAAACGACGGTTACGTAAAAATCAAATCGGATATACTGCCGAACGGAGACGTATTTGTAGATGTAATTGATTCTGGAATCGGCATAAAACAAGAATATATTCCGTATATATTCGAGCCGTTTTCCCAGGAAGAAGAGGGATATACGCGCAGGTTCGACGGGAACGGACTTGGAATGGCGCTAGTGAAACATTACTGCGAAATTAACAACGCCGAATTGAAAATTGAAAGCCAAAAAGGAAAGGGTTCTAAATTTAGAGTAATATTTCTTAAAACCTTTTCTTAAAACTCAAAATTATCAATAAAATAATTTATAGAAGCCTTTGCGAAACTTCCTTTTGTCATATTGAGTCCCGCTTTGCGGGACGA
>CAYNUJ010000301.1:0-3210 GCA_964400095.1 uncultured Melioribacteraceae bacterium | reverse complement strand
AAGTTTGAATTTTTCAGCTAAATTGTTGTAAGATGCAAAGTTATTCGCCGACGGAAAAATTATAAGTCCTTTCCCCGACGCGACGAAGTCCTGAATTTTAGTGAAACTATATTTGCCCCCGGCTCCGGCTATTATAATTAAATCGTAATCGGAAATATTTATTGAGTTGAGCAGATTGATGTTCGAATATTTAATTTGCAGAGATTTATTGTTCTGGGGCTGCAGCGCCAGTCTTATGAATTCTATGTCCCCAATATTCTCGTAGAAAATACATGTTTTAATTTTATCCGGAATAATTACCGCAGAGTAAACCGTGTTATCATAATTAAATTCGTCATCGTCCGATACTGCTTTTAGTTCGAGCAGTCCGCCCTGCTTAGCCGTAAAAGTAAGTTTGCCGGAAAATTTCCCCCCACCGTTCAGGTTAAATCTTTTTTGAGCGGAACGCACGCCGTTAATAAACAGGGAAACGGCAGTCTTTGAATTTGAACCGTAGCCGTTAACCGTTATTCCGATTTCTTTGTTCATCTCAAATATTTGATTTTCCAATTGAATTCCGGATAAGAAATTATTGGGAAATTCGGAATGGGGAAAGTCCGTTATATACATTGCGATATTGGTATTCTCCAAATTATCAGCCGGTTGAACGAGAGTATCTTTAATGAATTGCAAATCGGAAAGCAGATAAATTTCTTTATTAATATTTTTTGAATTGCGCAGAATATTGAAAGCATTGCCGACAGATTCGGAATATTTTTGAGCCGCGCTGCCGGGTTTGAGCGAATTAATAAATTTTCTCGCAGCGAAAACGCTGGAAAATTTGTGCGGAGTTTCCGGCTGCGATAAAAGTATGAACGCCATTTCATCTCCGTCCTGGAAGCGGCTTAATATAATATCCGCATAATTAATGACTTGGCTGAAGAAACTGCCTTTACCGCTCAAAGCGCTCATCGAAGGGGAATCGTCTATTAAAAATACCGCGCTTGTTTTTGCCGCAGAATTAAAACCCGCGCCGGAAATAGAATTAACCGCGGGTCTGGCAAACGCCGCAACGAGAAAAACTATAATTAATGTTCTTATAGCTAAGAGAATCCATTGTTTCAGCTTTATTTTTTTGATCTTTGTTCTTTGAAGTTCTTTAAGAAACGTCAGACTGCTGAATTCAATTTTTTCTAATTTTCTTCTATTGAATAAGTGAATAATAATCGGAATTAATGAAGCCGCCAAACCTATTAAAATTGCGGGGTTTAAAAATATCATAAATTATAAATAATTCCTCTCAAAAGTTAAAACTGATATTTAAATAATAGTTAAATAAACCGTAACCCTCAATGGACGAGGCAAATATCAATCGGCGACATCGGGTTCTTCGAGCAGAGTAACTTCGAATCGGCGCCCGTCTCTTGTGGGTTCGCCGAGTAGTTCGGTGTCGTATTTTAAGAATAGCAGTTCGGCTATTTTTATGAGGTTCCTGCCTATAAAGCGGACGGCTGCGCTGTCATTCATTAATGAAGTAGCCATATCGGATGTGATAAGCTTTTCCCGTATGGCTTTGTCAAGCATACCATTTACGAGCACGTCGTTATCTTCCGCTTTTTGAAGAAGTTTGCGTAATTTGAATTTCCTCGTTTCAAGTTCTTCGCCGTGCTTCGCTTTATAAACCTCGCGGATTATTTTCGAAATAATAATTCTAAAAATGTTGTATTGACGTTTCATTTCTTCGTTATGATTGGCGATATATTTAGCCATATTGCCTTGAATATTTCTCATACTCTTTATTATTTCGACAATGTATCTGCATGCAACTTTAATTTCGTGAAATTTCTCTACTTCTTCTTCCGACAGTTCTTCGGATTGCGCGAGCGTTGAAAACTCTACTATTTGGCTGTAGATACCTTTTACTTTTTTGAAATACAACTCGTCAATATCTATTTTCATCGGCGCGGAAGATGATGAAACGACATTTTTCAACTTTGCGTCGGAGAGTATATCCGCGCGGTGAAGATTTAAAGTATGCGCAATAATTTCAAAAGCGTTGTCGAACAAATGAGTCGCTTCCATATAAGCGGCGGCTAAAGCGGTTCGGGAGTATTTGCCGGTAGATTTACTGATATATAAAGGCATATCAATATCCCCATCCGGTTTATCCACAATCATTTTTTTCAATACTTTTACAAGCAGGGGCATAAACGGTATCATAACCGCAATACCTATTACGTTGAAGAGAGTATGGAACATAGAAAGTTTAAGAGTATAATCCGTAGCGGAAATACCGACTTTTATGGATAAAAAATCTACAAGCAGACTAATTTGATGCATGAAAGCTATCGCGATAACCGCGGTAACTACATTAAAAATCAGATGAGCGCCGGCTAACCGCTTACCGTTAACATTTGCGCTTATTGCTCCGATAATTGCAACAACGGTGGTTCCAATATTTGCTCCGACCGCGAGAGCTAATCCGTTTTCGTAGGAAATTTGGTTTACCGACAAAGCGGTTAAAACCAGAGCGAGTGTAGCGTGACTCGATTGCATTATAACTGTAATCACAACGCCGATAAACGTATAAACAATCAGTCCTTCGAATCCCTCCATCGAATATTCCGCAAGATTGACCGTATCTTTAAATGTATCGAAACTCTCTTTCAAAAAATGAATGCCGAGAAAAATAAAACCGACTCCCGCCAATATGTAGCCGACGCTTCGTTCCTTTTTATTGCTTCTCAGCAATAGAACCGCGCCGACAATAATAAAAGGCATAGCGAAAGCGGAAATTTTGAATTTCAAACCAAACATCGAGATAAGCCAAGCGCCGGTAGTTGTGCCTATATTTGCCCCGAAAATAATTCCTATTCCGCCGGCTAAATCCATTAACCCCGCGCTTAAAAATGAAATTGCTATAACGGAAATTAAACCGCTCGATTGTGTAATAGCGGTGGAAAAAACTCCGAGGGAAATACTCTTCCAAAGTTTGTTGGATGATCTTTTCAGAACGCCTTCCAAAGGTCCGCCGGTGAAAAATTTGAATCCTCTTTCAAGGAATATCATTCCTATGAGAATGATTGCGACTCCGGCGCCTATTTCATCCATTTTGTCGTAATAGAGAATCACGAAAATGAGGATTGCGAACAGTATAAAATTAAGTATTTTGTTAAACATTAATCAATAGAAAGTATAGTGTTATTTATATTATGAACCGGTAAAAATAGC
>CAYNUJ010000300.1:0-3242 GCA_964400095.1 uncultured Melioribacteraceae bacterium | reverse complement strand
AGCAATTCTTCGTTGGAATAACCGGTAATTTCAGTCGTTGCGGGATTAGCATAAACAATATTTTCCTTTTGATAAATCAGGATAGCTACCGGAGAATTTTCGGTGAGAGTTTTAAATTTCGCTTCGCTTTGTCTTAAATCTTCTTCTTTAATTATATCTTTTGTTATATCTGTTAAGGTGCCGATTACAGCGGGTTTCCCTCCATAGGGACCTACTGTTCCGTGTACTCTTAAAGTTACTACCTTCCCGTCTTTTCTTTTTCCGCGAAATTTATAAGTTATCTGCGGCTTTCTATCAGTCAGCCGCTTTGCCATTCTTTCCTTTACTCTATGAACATCCGGCTCATAAATCAATTCCGTATAATGCATCCCTTGAATTTCGTCCGGTTCATAACCGAATATTTCAGCAAACTGAGGATTTACATATTTAATATATTCGTCCTGGATGATATAAATCCCGGTTATGGACTGTTCAACAAGACTTCTATACTGCGATTCCTTTTCACGATATTTTTTCTCACTAACGGCAAGATTTGTAACATCGTAAAAAGCACATAAATAAAGGGTGAACTCTTCCTTAATAATATTCTTAACAGTTAATTCAGCATAAAAAGTATTTCCGTCGTCCGCTTTAAGCAGAACTCTGGATTGCTTAATCTTTTTGCCGGCGGTAATCTTCTTCTTCAGTTTCTTATTATCGCTTTCCAGCATAAATATTTGCTTTACCGAATCTGCACTGTCACCGAGTTTAATTCCGAATAGTCTGCTGAATTCCTCATTAACGCGTATTATACATAAGTTTACGTCGATAAGACACTGAGGAATAGGCGATACATTTATCAATCCATCAAAACCAGATATTTCTTCTACTACTTCCGAAATAGGCAGAGGATAAAACTTATTGATTAATTGTTTCAGCCCGAGTTTAACTTCGCTTTTTATTGCATCGTCGGGAGCGATACCCTTAAAAATAAGATAACCTGAAGGTTGGTTATTAATGGAAAACGGAATTCCCAATTCCTCTCCGCTAATTTCCTCAGCGAAAGAAATTTGTAATTCAGGATGATATGAATTAATTGTATCACAAAATTCATCTAAAGCATCCATGAATTGAGGGTTCGATATGGAATCGGAATATTTTTCCATCGGAATAAACAATTGTTTACATTAACCAATTGTTTTGGTTACTTCAATACCAAGCTGTTCCATTCTGTAACGAAGCTTCGACCGGGAAAGCCCTAATAAGCGAGCTGCGTGAAGTTGATTTCCCTTAGTTATTTCTAACGTTTTTAGAATGAGGTCTTTTAGAATAACATCAATTTTAATTCCGTTAGCCGGAATTTTAAGCAGATAATCGCCTGTCACATCTTCAGTAGCGCTTCCTAAATTGAGATGATACATTTTCAGCGTTTCTTCGTTCTCGTCAACGAGAAGAACTGCGCGTTCCAAAACATTTCGCAATTCGCGGATATTCCCCTTCCACGGATAGGACTGCATAATTTTGATGGCTTCTCGGTCAACTTCTTTTAATTTACGACCGAATTTTTGTGAGAATTCAGATAGGAAAGAATAGACTAACACTGGAATATCGTCTGCCCGCTCCCTGAGTGGAGGAATTACAAATTGAGCGACATTTAAACGGTAGAAAAGGTCTTCTCTAAAATTCCCCTTCTTAACTTCCTCAATAAGACTTTTATTAGTTGCGGCAACTACTCTCACGTCAACAGATATTTCCTTTTCACCACCAACGCGGTAGAATTTCTTTTCTTGAAGAACACGTAAAAGTTTAACTTGAAGGTCTAATGAAAGTTCGCCAATTTCATCGAGCAAAAGTGTACCTTTATGCGCCAATTCAAATTTACCCAATTTAGTTTTTTGAGCCGCTCCGGTGAACGCGCCTTTTTCGTGACCGAATAATTCGCTTTCAGCTAATTCACGAGGAATAGAACCGCAGTTTATTCTTATAAAACTCGACTGATTTCTTTCACTCGATTGATGAACAAATTTGGCAAACTCTTCCTTTCCGGTCCCGCTCTCTCCTTCTAATAATATTGTTGAATCGCTCTTGGCTATTCTCTGTATATCACGAACTAATTTTTGCACCTTTTTATTTTTACCGAAAAATTCTGGAGATATTTCTGATTCTACATTTGCCGCTTTTAATCTCTTTACTTCCTCTTTAAGCTGAATATTTTCAACTATTTTCCTAAAAACAAGCTGCAGTTGAGCCATGTCTAATGGTTTCATCAGAAAGTCGTAAGCGCCAATTTTCATTGCTGAGACTGCAATATTTACATCGGCGTAACCGGTAATCATAATTACAGGGATTTCCGGATACTTGATTTTCATATTTTTAAGAATATCAATTCCGTTTGTAGTCTTTAAATAAATATCGAGTAAAACAATATCCGGCATAAAAGAACCGATAGCGTCCATTGCCTTTTCGCCTTCGGGGCAAACATCAGTTTCATATCCGAATTTACGAATTGCTTTGTTTAGTGCGCGTCCTACAAGATCATCGTCGTCTATTATCAATATTCTATAACTCAAACTATTTCTCCTCCATAAATTCAATATAAAATTTCGTGCCGACACCATATGTGCTTTCAACTTTCAGCACTGCGTTATAATCTTCAAGCAAATACCTGCAAACATACAATCCCAATCCGGTACCTTCTTCTTTCGTAGTGTAAAACTCATCGAATATTTCATCAATTTTATCTTCAGGAATTCCTTCGCCGTCGTCTTTAACATACAGACACAAATTAGAGCTTTCAGAATTTACTTCCGAACCGATAATTACTTTCCCCCCCGACTGACACGCTTCGATAGCGTTTGAGATTAGATTAAGAAGCACTTGTAAAATTTTTCGGGGATATAAATATACATTTCGGGAAGCGTCAAAAATTGATTCAATTTTCACACTGCTGCCTCTCGCTTTTATCATACTCAAGTTAACAGCGTCATCAACAATCGTTTGAATTGGAATTTGATCCTCGTTGGTTTTATTCTTTACGAAATAAAGAATTGTTGTAATTAAATGCTCAATTCTTTCAAGACCTTCTTTGCAGCTTTGAACGGACTCATTAATATCCTGCGGCATTTCGTCCGTAAACATTTCCATGTAATCAAGATTTAACTTTATGGCGGAAAGTGGATTGCGGATTTCATGACCGAGTCCGGCAACAAGTTTTCCTAATAATTCAAGCTTATTTTGTTTTAATTCTTCTGCGGTCATTTGTA